>DRKE01000017.1 GCA_011051925.1 Deltaproteobacteria bacterium | reverse complement strand
GAATTCGACGCGCGGATCACCTGCGCCGTGATCGAGCCATCCTGGGAGATGATCTCCTCGACGGTCTCGACCTCGACGTCCGGGCTCTCGAGCGCATCGACCAGACGGCTCGCCATCGTCGGAAACGCGGGTAGCACGACGGTCTTCTTCTCGAGGGATCGCAGAAGCCATTTTTCCAGCTTGTTGGCTGGCGTGATCGGATCGTTTTTCTCGCCCAAGTCGCTTCCATCCTCTACGGGGAGTCGTCGTAGGAGCCATCGGCGATCCGGGCGGCTGGATGTAGATGAGAAGGCTCGCGCGGGGAACGCGGGCCGGTCGCTTCTCGGGTGTATTCCGGAGGCGTGGTCTCGTCGGAACGGCCTGGTTCGATGGGACCAGACGCAGCGCGCCCCCTTCGATGGATGAAGCCACCGAAGGGGGCGCGTCGCAGGAAATCGCCGAGCCGGGTCCTCGCCCGCGGCCGAATCTCAGGGTTCGAGAATCGGATGCAGCCGCTGGGCCGGTTGGGTCTCCCGAAGCTTCTTGAGCGCACGGGCCTCGAGCTGTCGGACGCGTTCCCGGGAGAGTCCGAGAGACTGGCCGATCTGCTCGAGTGTGTGCTCTTCTTCGCCCCCGAGGCCGTAGCGCAGCCGCAGGATCAGCTGCTCACGCGGCGTGAGGCTTCCGATCAGGGACCCGACGCCCATCCGCATGCGGTCGTCGTCGATGCCGCCATCGGGTTGCTCGGCCGTGCCATCCGGAACGAAGTCCTCGAGTCGCTTCTCCGTGCCCGCGACGTTGGATTCGAGCGAGATCGCTTCGCGCGAGAGCCGGTCGAGCGCTTCGAGGGCGTCGGTGTCGGTGCCGAGCGCCGGCGCCAGCTCGGCCGGCGTGGGCTCACGACCGAGCTTGCCCGTCAGCTCCGCCTTCACGCGCTGGCTGCGCTGCAGCCGGTCGTGGACGTGGGAGGGAAGCCGGATCGTCCGCGAGTGGTTCTGGATCGCCCGTACGAGAGCCTGGCGGATCCACCAGACCGCGTAGGTCGAGAACTTGAAGCCCCGCCGATGGTCGAATTTCTCGACCGCCCGGATCAGGCCGAGATTGCCTTCCTGGATCAGGTCCGGGAAGGAGAGGCCGAGGTTGCGGTAGTCCTTGGCGATCGCGACCACCAGCTTCAGGTTGTGCTCGATGAAGCGGTTCTTCACGGTGGACATCGCATCGTGGGCGTCTTCGACGGCGCTCGTCAGCTCGATCATGCGCTTCTTCTCGACACCGGTCTCGAGTTCGAGCTCGGTCAGCTTGCGGGTCCGCTTGCGGGCCTTTCGCATGTCGGCGCAGAGCAGGATGCTCTTCTCTCGGAGCTCGTGGAGCACGGCCAGGGAGAGTTGTGCACTGTGCATCTCCTTGGCGATCTTCGCATCGAGCTTCTCGAGGGTCGGCGTGTAGCTGAGACCCGATTTCGCGATCTTCTTGTCCCGATCGGCGAGCAGGGTCCGCAGCCGCTTGACCGCCCGCTCGACGCGCGCGGCGATCTCGCCGGTCTCCTCGTCGCCGACGGATTCCGAGAGCTTGGCACCGGTATGGGAGAGCGCCCGCAGGGCGTCCCAGCGCGCCACGACATGCCTGGCCGAAACCGGAATGGCATAGAGCGCATCCCGGAGGGCAGCGGTGGCGGCCTCGAGGTCCTTCGCGAGAACGACTTCTTCTTCGCGTTTCAGCGTCCGGGTTCCGCCGATCTCCTGGAAATAGGACTCGAGGGGACGTCGCTCGCGTCCGGGATCGAGTTCCTCGGCCGCGACCACCGGAGTGGCGCCCATCGTCGGAGCGGGGGCCTTCGGGGTCTCAGCGGTTTGTTTCTGTGGTTGCGTCTTCAACTGGATTCCTCTCGCACCCCGGTGCAATTCTCGGTGAGATACCGCCCGGGGGGGGTAGGTTTCATTGTGGGGTCCCGGAATCGCGTCGACAGCTCTCGATCTACCCCGGGCGAAGCGCTCATTCGCGTATGGCGCGCCTTCGCTCCCGCTGGTGGTGTGCAACTCGTTCCCGGATCTGTTCCTTGCCTCTTGGATTCCTCTCTTGGATTCCTCTCGTCGTGGATTCCTCTCGGACTCCGTCCGTCCCGTGCTCTTGCCGGCCGACGTCGAGCGACCTGCCGGTTTTCTTCGTCCTGCCTACTTGCCCGCTGCTTGCTCACTATGAGGCCGCGCTCGCGCAGATTGTTTCGCGCCGAGAACCGGGCCACGTCGGAGCGGGGGTGGAACCGGACTCGCCTCCCCCCCGGAGCGATCGTTTTCGAGCCCACGAAGAGCAGTGGATGTAGCTCGATAATGATTGAATTTCACCTATTTAGCCAGCAATTTTCGTCTTTCGGGCCGATTGCCGCGGATCCCCTCCTGGTCTGGAGTGATTGCCCCATTTCCGTTTCCCTCCGTTTCGCCGTTCTCGATACTCGTGAGTGTGCGCGGCGGTCGAGAGGTGATGCCGAATACCCGGCCCGGATTCAGCCGGGAATCACGCGTCCTCGGATGGATGTGGCGTTCTCATCGGAGATGTGGCGAAAACCTACCGTGATTAGTGACCCGGACCTCAGTTTTTCCGGGATCCGGCAATCGAGCGGCAGAGCGGGCGGTGCGGGGGAAGTCCGGGGCGGGCCGCGGCTTCACAAAGGCCAGATCCGGGGAATGGCGGTCAGGGCCACGGCGGCGCAGATCAGATCCAGGGGGATGCCGACCCGCAGGAAGTCCCGGAAGCGATAACCGCCCGCTCCATAGACGATCAGATGGGTCTGGTAGCTGACGGGAAAGGCGAATGCGCAGGCCGACGCGATGGCGACCGTCATGATGAAGGGACGGGAGTCGACGCCCAGCTGGAGCGAGGCCGCCAGCGCGATGGGGAACATGATCGCGACGGCCGCATTGTGGTGCAGCGTCTCGGCCATGACCAGGCACAGGAGGTAGATCACGACGAGCGTGGCCATGGGCCCGAGTGCGCCCACCGCCGTCACCAGGCCGTGGGCGACGAAATCCGCGGCGCCCGATCGGGTCATCGCGCTGGCGATGCCGAGGCCGGCGCCGATCGTGATCAGCACGGACCAATCCACGCTCTGTCGTGCCTCGGCCGCGCTGATGCATCGCGTTCCGATCAGGGCAGCGACCGCGACGAAGGCCGCGATCGAGATGTGGATCTGTCCGAGCGCGACGGCGAGGACCATCGCGGCCAGGATGCCGAGCGCCATGCCCGCGCGATCGAAGGCCGGCGTTCGCGCACCGGGCAGCTCGCTCGCCAGATAGAAATCGCGGCTGTTGTGATGGAGGCGCATGAAGGCCGGGGCGCATTGCATGAGCAGCGTGTCCCCGGGTCGGAGGACGATGTCGCCGATCTTGCCCTGCACGCGTTCCGCATTCCTGTGGACCGCGATCACGACCGCGTCGTAGACCGACCGGAAATTCGATTGCTTGACCGTCTGGCCGATCAGGGGGGACGAGGCCGAGACCACCGCCTCGACCATGGGTCGATTCCGCCCGCCCGGAAGGCTCTGGAGCAGTTCTTCGGGGGCGGCAGGTTCGAGTCCGCGGATGCGCTGGAGGTCGATGATCGTGGAAAGCACGCCCGCGAAGACCAGGATGTCTCCGCTCTGGAGGACTTCGTCGGGACCGACCGGGGTGATCAGCCGGGTTCCACGATCGATCTCGACCAGGAAGAGCCCTGGCAGGTTCCGCAGATTGGCCTCTTCGATCGTCAGGCCATCGAGAGGGCTGCCATCCGTGACGCGCATCGCGGCGGTGTATTCGCGGCTCCGGTCGTCGAGCTCTTCGGCCGGCTCCACGTCGTTCGGAAGCCGGCTTGGCGCGATCAGGATGAGATAGAGGAAGCCGGCGAGGGCGATGAGGATCCCGACCGGTGCCGGTTCGAAGAAGTTCCAGGGCGGTAGACCGGCGTCCAGGACCATGCCCGTGACGGTCAGGATCGTGCTGGTCCCGATGATGGTCGTCACGCTTCCGAGGATCGACGCGTAGGAAAGGGGAATCAGGAACTGCGAAGCGGAGAGGCGATTGCGTCTCGCCCAGTCGATCACGGTCGGTGTCATCATCGCGACGATCGGGGCATTGTTGAGAAAGGCGGAGAGGCCGGCGACGGGAAGGGTCATGCGGGCCATCGACAGGCGGACGCCGCCGCTCCGGCCGAGTGCCTTTCCGAGGGTCATGTCGAGTGCGCCGGTCTCGCGGAGGGCCGTCGAGACGATGAAGAGGGCGCCGACCGTGGCGACGACGGGGTTCGCGAACCCGGCGAAGGTCTCGCGCGGAGAAAGGATGCCGGTGGCGCCGAAGCAGATCAGCACGGCCATCAGGACGAGGTCGGGCGACGCGAGTTCGCGGACCATCGTGTAGAGGGCCAGGGCGACCATGCCCAGGGTGAATGCGATCTGCCAATCCATGGGCAGGGCACGATACCCCAATTCGACGCACGCGAAGGCCCGATGGGTGGGGCACGGCCGGAGCATGTCGGCGATCGCGTGCGCATGGAGCGGAATCCGTCACACTTCCCCGATGCCGAAAACGACCGGATCCCCGCTGCGCCCCTTCAGCGAACGCGAGTTCTATCTCGCCGAGTTCCGTCGCCGATCGATCGGGATCGCCTGGCCGGAAACCGAGTCATTCGATCCGGCCGCCCGCGAGGCCCTGATCGAGGTCGTCTCGGAACTCGCGGAAAACCAGTCCCGTGTCGTCGTGATGAGTCCCGACGAGGCCGTCTTCGCGGCGGTGGGTCCTTCGGCCGTCGTCGATTTCGGCGACGATCGCTTCGGGCCGGGGCTCTGGCGAAAGCTTCGGGAGGGGGGCCGAGCGGGGCTGCGATTGTCTTCGCCATCCTTCGCCGAGGAATGCACGCGCGCGGCCATGGCGCTTCGGCTTGCCAAGGTCGTCTGGATCCAGTCGGAACCGCCGGTCGAGCGACCGGCCGCCGAGGCGCGTGTCTCCGTCCTGGATCTGGCCCATCTCGAAACGCTGGTCGGGTCATCGACCGGGCGGGAAGGTGCATCGTTCGTCGTCCGGCCCGGCAAACGGGAGCTGCTCGCCTCGATTCGCAGCATGATCCAAGGCGGGATCCCGTCGGTGAACGTCTGTGCGGGGCACGAAGTGGCCCGGGAACTCTTCACCTATGCCGGCGCGGGAATCCTCTTCACGCGGGATCGCTATGCCGAGGTCCGACCGCTGGCCCTCGACGACTACGATCCCGCCAATGATCTGATCGAGCGGGGCGAGGCCGACGGCTTCCTCGTACCCAGGGATCCGGAATCGCGCGACGACGTCCTGGCCCACGGCGTCGGCGTATTCATCGAGGGGCGCTACCTGGCGGGAATCGGCGCGATCCTGCCCCATCCCGAGGAGAATGCGGGGGAGATCGCCTCGCTCTTCGCGCTGACGCGTTATGCAGGGGAGGGGGTCGGCAGTCAGATCGTCCGGCATGCGATGGAACGCGCGCGTCGGGAGGGGCTCGCCTACCTCTTCAGCTGCACGACTTCCGATCGCGTCGAACAATTCTTCCTTCGGCACGGCTTCCGGCGGGTCTCGCCCGACGACGTGCCGAAGGCGAAATGGCAGGCCTACGATCCCGAACGGCGGGCGCGGGTCCGTTGTCTGCGCTTCGATCCGTGACGGATCGAAGCGCAGCCGGAGCCGGAAATCCGGCTGACGAAGAGCCCGATGAAACCGGACGCGGCCCCGCGATTGCCCGTCGAAGCGCTTCGGGAATGGCCCGAAGGCTTCCTCCCGAAGGTCCGGAATCGTGAGATCCCGGAGTGGCCTGTAAGCCGGGTTCTGTTCCGACGCCGGGTTGCCCCGGCGCCGGCGAAGGTCATTCCTCTAGGCCGACCATTGCTGGCCGGCTCGAGCGCTCTCACCCGGACACCGTGCCACGGCCGGAGCCGCGACGATCGAGCGGACCACTCTCGACGGTGTCCCTATTCGAGCTTGCTCCGGGAGGGGCTTGCCACGCCGCCGGTCACCCGGCTGTCGCGCGTGGGCTCTTACCCCACGATTTCACCCTTGCCTGTGCCGACCCGGAAGGGCCGGCCATCGGCGGTGTCTTTTCTGTTGCGCTTTCCCTCGGGTTTCCCCGGGTCGCTGTTGGCGACCTCCCTGTCCTGTGGAGCCCGGACTTTCCTCCCGTGAACGATTCGTGTTCACCGGCGACCTTCCAGCCACCTCCGGCGGGCGACCGCATCGTACCCCGGCACCGCGGTCGGGCAAACCCGGCCTCGATATACCCCTGGGGTATCGCTTTTCCCGCATTGTTTGTACATCGTGTGAGGTCCTGGTTTGCAATTTTGTTCAGTATCTATTAGATACTGATCGCCATGAGTCAACCCCCGATCCCCCCTTCCGCCGAGCCTGATCCCGTCAGGCCGCGCAGTGGCGGGAAATCCGAGATCCTTCGCCCTGCCCAGATCTTCGATCCGGTGGCCCGGGCGCTCGACGTGATCGGCGACCGGTGGAGCCTCGTGCTCGTGCGGCATCTCCTCTCCGGGCCGAGGGGATTCCAGGAACTCCGCGTCCGGACCGGGATCGCACCCCGGGTTCTTTCGAGTCGCCTGCGTCAGCTCCGGGCGAACGATTTCATCGAGACCGAACCGCAGGGCAGTCGCTCGATCTATCGCGTCACGGAAAAGGGTCGTTCCCTCGAGCCCATCATCTCCGCGATCGCGCGTTGGTGGGTGCACGAGGGCATCTCGGTCCTCGACGTCGACGCGGATCGATTCAGCGAGACCTCCGCGCTCTCCGTCCTCGAAGTCCTGCCCTACCTGCTGCGCGAGGATCGCGCGCGAAGCGCGCGGGTCGTTTTCGAGATCCGACTTTCCGGAGACGGAGGCGGGGTCTGGACCGTCGAGATCCACGATGGTCGATGCGAAGTCCGTTCCGGATTCGCCGAGGGAGCGGACGTCCGGTACACGGCGTCGACGCGGGATTGGTGCGCGGTCGCGCTCGGTGTCCTCGACGCCAAGGAAGCAGTCAAGAGCGGTCGTCTTCACAAGGAAGGCGGTCCGCAGGCGATGGACGAGTTCTTTCACCAGATCGCTCGTCCAGGAAGAAAGAAACCCGCAGGACCAGAAGGAGAGGCCCCGTGATTTCATTTGGGATGTCCGAAGAACAGGAACTCGTGCGCGATGCGATGCGCGAGTTCGCGGCAGACGCGATCCGGCCGATCGCGCGCGAGTGCGACGAAGCCGGAGCGATTCCAGACGACTTTCTGGAGACGGCATGGACCCTGGGATTGACCAGTACGCAGATTCCCGAGGCTTTCGGAGGCGCTGGCGAAGAACGGGCGATGGTGACGAACGCGATCCTGCTCGAAGAGCTGGCCCATGGGGACGCCTCGCTCGCGATCGCGGCGATGGCGCCTTCGCTCTTCGCCAATGCGATTCTCGATCAAGGCACCGACGAACAGAAGCAGACCTACCTGCCTCTTTTCTGCGGTGGATCCTTCGCGACGGGGTCGCTGGCCGCCAGCGAGCCCGGTCCCCTGGCCGATGCGAGCCGGCCGCGGACCCGTGCCGAGACGAAGGGGGATTCCTTCGTCCTTTCGGGTCGCAAGACGATGGTCGTCTTCGGCGATCGGGCCAGTCATTTCCTGGTGACGGCCGCTCTGGGGGACGATCTCGCAGCGTTCATCGTGCCGCGCGACGCCTCCGGACTCCGGATCAGCGATCCCGAGAAGAAGATGGGGCTGCGCGGACTCGTGACGACGGCGCTCGAACTCGAACGGGTCGAAGTCGGCCGGGATGCCCTGCTCGGGGGGCCGGAGGGGGCCGACGTCCTCCAGATCCTGAACGTGTCGCGGACCGCGCTCGCCGCGGTCATGCTCGGGCTCTCGCGGGCCGTGCTCGAATACTGCGTGCCCTATGCGAAGGATCGCGTGGCCTTCGACGAGCCGATCGCGAAGAAGCAGTCGATCGCCTTCCGCCTCGCCGAGATGCACATCGAACAGCATGCGACGCGGATGCTGGTCTGGCGGGCGGCGAGTCTGCTCGAGCATGGCGAGGACGCGACGAAGGCCGTCTGGCAGGCGCGTTCCTATGCGGCTGAGAAAAGCATGTGGATAGCGGACAACGGCGTCCAGGTCCTCGGGGGTCACGGATTCATCCGTGAGCATCCCGTCGAGATGTGGTTCCGCGACGCGCGGACCCTGGGCGTGCTCGAAGGCATGGTGGCGATCTAGGGCGCTGAAGCCCCGAGGATTGGATCGATGATTCGCGGCGGTGGACCCGACCGCGACGGAGAACAGAGAGATGATCGATTTTCGATTGACCGAGACGGACCAGGCGATTCTCGACCGGACACGGGAAGAGGCGCTGATTGCCCGGCGTTATGCGCGGGAATTCGATGAACGCGAGTCGGAGATGATTCCCGACACGTTGCCGGAGGCAGAGGAGTTCTATGCGAACGCGGCGCCGCTGCCGAAGCCGGGACCGGAAGACACGCCGGCCCCGGTGATGATGGCGCTCCAGGCGATGGGATCGTATTGGGGCGACTATTCCGTGCGACTGAAGCGACCCATGCGCGGGGGACTCGGCAACGCGGCGCTCGGCGCGGCGGGCACCGATGAGCAGAAGGAGAAATGGGGCGGATTGCTGCTTTCGATGGCGATCACGGAACCCGGCTGCGGCTCGGACCCCTCCCGCGTCCAGACGACCGCCGTTCTCGACGAGGAGACGGACGAGTGGGTCATCAACGGAGAGAAGATCTTCGTGACGACCGGGATCCGGGCCGACGGCGTGGTCATCTGGGCCACGATCGACAAGAGCGCGGGGCGAGCCGGCATCAAGTCCTTCCTGATCGAGAAGGGGACGCCGGGTTTCGAGGTTCCGCACAAGGAGAAGAAGCTGGGCATCCGCGCGGACGACACCGCCGCCTACGTCTTCAAGGACTGTCGGATTCCGCGAGCCAATCTGCTCGGGCTCGACGAGTCGATTCCCAAGAAGAGTTCCGGCGGCTTCCGCGGCGTGATGAAGACCTTCAACATGACCCGGCCGCTGACCGGCGCCATGGGTCTCGGGATCGCCGAGGCGGCGCTCGACTTCACCCGTGAACAGCTCGAGGAAGCCGGCGTCGTCTTCGATCACGCGACGGGACCCGGCGGGCTCGGACGACTCAGCGCGGCCGCGGACCGGTTCATGCGCCTCGAAGCGCTTTTCGAAGCCTCGAAGCTGACGGTCCTGCAATGTACCTGGATGGCCGGACAGGGATTGCCGAACAACATGGAATCCTCGATCTGCAAGGCGCATGCGGGATCCGCCGTTCGCCAGATCACCCAGGGCTGTATCGAGATCCTCGGGACGATGGGGGTCTCGTGCGAGTACCTGCTCGAGAAATGGATGCGGGACTGCCGGATCACCGACATCTATGAAGGAACCGGGGAGATCCAGCGCCTGATCATCGCCCGGGGGCTGCTCGACTACACCCGCGAAGACCTGAAATAGCGGCAGCATGGATTCCGATCTCGCACGGCTCCGCTCCGATCTCCGGAGCGGGGCCGCAGGGCCCCGTCTTCCGGTCCGGATTCAAGCCGGTTCTCCGGCGTTCCGATGGACCTCCCCATGAACGTTCCGGACATCTCCCAGTGGCTCGACTCTGGGGGCGGCCGCTTCGGATTCCAGCTGGCGGCCTGTGTGGTCTGCGGCGGGATGGTCGGGATCGAACGGCAGCTTCGGGGCAAGGCCATCGGGATGCGGACGAGCATCCTGATCTGCCTCGCGACCCAGGTCTTCGTCCGATTGGGGCTGCAACTGTCGGCGGGTGTCGAAGCGACGGATCCGACGCGCGTCGTCGGTCAGGTCGTGACCGGAGTCGGTTTTCTCGGTGCCGGCGTGATCCTGGCCAGGGGGGATTCGATCACGGGCGTGACTTCGGCCGCGGTCGTATGGATGCTGGCGGCGATCGGTAGCACGATCGGCGCGGGGTTTCCGAAGGAGGCCCTGTTGCTGTCGGCCCTGGTCGTTTCGATCCTGATCGTCGTTCGTCGATTGGAATCCGCCTTCATCCGGCTTCGTGGCGGCTCGGATGAACCCGAGGGCGCTCAACCGACTTCGGAGCCGGCGTCGGAGTCGTCGCGGCGCTGAAGCGTCGCTTCCGCCTCGCCCCGTCCCTCACCCCTCGTCCTCTCCGTCGAGCTGCGCTTCCAGGATGTCGACGAGCGGGTCCAGGACTTCGTCGATCTCCCGTCTCCGTCGCCTCGAGAGGGAGGCCAGGAGTCGATCCGACGCCATGGCGAGG
>DRKE01000016.1 GCA_011051925.1 Deltaproteobacteria bacterium | reverse complement strand
CTCGAGCAGCCCGTTGCACGCTTTCCCGGGGTCGGGCCCAAGACCGCCGCGCGCCTCGCCGAGCTCGGTGCGACCGATGTCCCGGGCCTGCGGAGGATCGGGCCGGAACGGCTCGAGATCCTGTTGGGCAATGCGGGCCGGACACTCTGGCAACTGGCGTCGGGACGGGATCCGAGGCCACTGCGTCTCAAGCGGCACCCGGCGACCCTCTCGCGAGAGGAGACGCTGCCGGAATCCGTCTCGGAGGATCACGACCAGACGCTGCGGGAACTCATTCGCCCGAGTCTCGAGCGACTGGCGACGCGTCTCGACAAGGCGCTCCGGCGGGAGGGGCTCACGGCGCGCCGGATCGCCCTTCGGCTGACCTGTCGCGGGGCCCGTCCCATCACGCGCAGCCGCTCTCTCGAAACGCCGCTCGGGGGGGGCTCGGAAATCATGGAGGTCGCAGAAGCACTCCTGGCCCGCGCGGGCTCGGACCTGCGGGGGATCCGGCGGATCTGCATCATTCTGAGAGGACTTGAAGTCTCTGGTGCAACCAATGAGCAACTCGACCTTTTTTGAGGTGTTGAGAGTCTGCTGAGGCGGTCTCCGGCCCGAACGGCAGGGCCCGATCCGTTTTCCGTCCAACGCGATCCGGGCTCGCTCAAGCCGGACTCCGGCCACGCCGAAAACGCCTGGAGTGGCGCCGGAAGGGCCACTCATGGGGGTGGCCGGTCATGGGCGAATCCGATGGATCGGAGCGGCGGAAATATCACCGGGTCGGGACCGATCAGGTGATCTCGTTCGCCGAGGTGGATCAGGCCGATCAGCTCGCCGTTTCGAAGAACCTGTCGACCGGCGGCATCAGCTTCGAGGTCGTGGGGGTCGAGATCAACCTGGGCGATATCCTGCGGGTGACCTTCAACGTCGAGCACCACACGATCGTGGCGACGGGACGGGTGGTCTGGGCGACCGACACGGATCCGATCACCCAGGAGGTGGGCATCGAGTTCTACGAGATCGATCCCGAGTCCGCGCGCCGCCTGGAAGAGGCGATCGAGCCTGCACTCACGCCCGTCGACGGCTACTGACGCCCTCTCGAGTCCCGTCTGATCCTCCGATACGCGGGCACCCTGGATCGGCCATCCCGGATCGCTGCTTGCTTGACACCCGGAGGGGGCGGGTGCGAACGTCCCGCCATGGCGGATTTCCATCAGACCGGGGTGATCACCTCCCTTCACCGGTTGGGTGAACCCGATCTCGATCGTCTCGAGGACGAACTGATCCGCTATGGACGGGAGCGTCCGGTCGCCCTCGTCCTGCCCTCGCTCTACGCAGAGATCCATGGCCCCGCGCTCAAGCGGATCGTCGGAGAACTGTCCCGCGTCCCCTACCTCCAGCAATGTGTCGTGAGCCTGTCCGGGGAGGCCGACGTCGATCAGTTCCGGGAGATGTGCGACCTCTTCGAGGTCGTCCCCACGCGGGACGGCGAGGGGGCGACGGTGATCTGGAACCAGGGCCGCCGGATCCAGGCCCTCTTCCAGCGACTGCGCGCCGAAGGTCTCGATCCCGGTGCGGAGGGCAAGGGGCGCGCGAACTGGATCGCCTACGGCTATGTCCTGGCGACGCAGCGTTCCCGGGTGGTCGCGACCCATGATTGCGACATCCTCGACTACCGCCGCGACCTCCTGGCCCGACTCTGCTACCCGACGGCCAATCCGAACATGAACTACGAGTTCGCCAAGGGCTACTACAGCCGGGTTTCCGACCGGATGCATGGTCGCGTCACCCGTCTCTTCATGTCCCCGCTCGTCCGCTCGATGAAATCCGTTCTCGGGCCGGTTCCGCTCCTCGACTATCTCGAGTCCTTCCGGTATCCGCTGGCCGGCGAGTGCTCGATGACGACGGAGCTCATCCGCGCCAATCGGATCCCGTCCGATTGGGGTCTCGAGGTCGGGGTGCTGGCCGAGGTCTATCGCAACTGTTCCCTCAAGCGGATCTGCCAGGTCGAGCTCGTCGAGAACTACGACCACAAACACCAGTCGCTCTCGGAGCACGATCCCCGCGCAGGGCTGCATCGCATGGTTCGGGACATCGCCGCGTCGCTGATCGGGAACCTCGCGAGCTATGGCGTCGAGTTCGACTCGGGCTTTCTCAACACGATGATCGCGGCCTACGTGCGGACGGCGCAGGATGCGATCGCACGCTACAGCGACGATGCAAAACTGAACGGGCTCGAGTTCGATCGCCACGAGGAGGAAGTGGCGGTCGAGACCTTCGCAGGCGCACTGCGGGCCGCCGGTCTCGACTTCGTTCGCGATCCGATGGGGTCACCGCAGATTCCGAATTGGAGTCGCGTCCTCTCGGCGATGCCCGATTTCCTGGATGAGCTGCGGAGTGCCGTCGACGCCGACGCCGCGATCCGCTCCTGACGGCGAGCGGGCATGAGCCGGGGTGTCGAGAGCGCCTCTTCCTCGCTCCGGGACGGGATCGGTCTGTCGGCCCTCCTGGTGGTCGCGTTGGCCGTCCGGGCATTCGCCTGGTCGCGCACGGTCGTCCTCTTCAACGACGGCCCGATCTTCCTGGCGATGGCGGAAGCCGTTTCCCGTGGACAGGGAGAGGCGCTCCTGCAGCATCCCTACCATCCCCTCTATCCGGTCCTGATCGCGCTGGTCGGCGTGGGGCCGATCCCGCTCGAGACTGCGGCCGTGGCGGTCTCGATCCTCGGTGGGTTGCTCGCGGTCATCGGCATCTTCGTCTTCGTTCGGCATGCCTTCGATCGCGAGCTGGCCTGGATGGCCGCCTGGGCGGTCGCGCTCCATCCGTGGGCGGTCGATTTCTCGTCCGACGTCATGAGCGACGGCCTGTATGCCGGATTCTATCTGCTGGGATTCGCCGCGATGGTCCGACTCATCGACGAGCCGACCCCGCGCCGGGCGCTCGCTTGTGGGGGCTGGGCGGGTCTGGCCTATCTCGTCCGGCCCGAGGGCATCGAGCTGCTGGCCTTCGCCGCGATCCTGCTCGCCGTTCGAAGCCTTCGTGCACCACAGATCCGCCTTCGTGCGCTCGGGGCGGGGCTCGTGCTGCTGATCTCCGGAGCGGCCTTGATCGCGCCCCTCGTCCTGGCCGTGGGGATCGAGACCGGCGACTATGCGCTCACCCGGAAGAAGTCGCTGGTCCAGCTCGCCTCGGGCTCGCCGGCAACACAGCCTCCGGCCCGGATTCCGGAACCGGCGACCGAGCCGTCCCGAAAGGACCAGGGGGAAGGACGTGAACCGGGTGTCCGGCTGCCACTGCCGGAATCGGCGGTCCGCGCGGATGCGCCTGGCGCCGAACGACCGCCTCGCAGTCCCGGCGGTCTCGTCGCGGCGATCCTCCGCTCGTGGGCCACGTCGCTTGCCGCCTTCCGGTTCGAGCTGCTGGGATTCGCGCTGGTCGGGCTGTGGCTGACGCGTGCGGATCGGCGGATCGCGCGAGAGGGGGCGCTCGGTCT
>DRKE01000015.1 GCA_011051925.1 Deltaproteobacteria bacterium | reverse complement strand
GCTGCCGCCGGTCATCGAGGCGCGGATCGCACTCTTCGACGTGCCGGAAGCCGATGACGAGAGGCTTCGTCTCCTCGCGAGCGAGCTTCTCGCCTGGGGCGGCGAGCGGGCGGTCCTGGCCTGGCTCGACGTTCTCGACCGGGTCCAGGAGGCGGAAGTCACGCTGCTTCCCGCCGAGGGCCGTCTGGTGATGGCCGTCGCCTCGAACCTCTTCAAGTTGATGGCGTACAAGGACGAGTATGAAGTCGCGCGCTTGATGACGGATGCCGAGGCGATGGCGGAAGCCAGGAAATGGGCAGGCAGCGAGGGCCGGATCCGTTGGGCACTCCATCCGCCTCTCCTGAGGGCCCTCGGCCTTCGAAGAAAGATCCGGTTCGCGACCTGGACGGCTCCCTTCTTCCGCCTGCTCGCGCGGGCCCGATTCCTGCGCGGCACGTTCTTCGATCCCTTCGGACACACGGAACTCCGTCGCCTCGAGCGTGCCCTGCCCGCGGAGTACATCGCGGCGATCGATCGCATGCTGCCGAAGCTGGAATCGATCGGGCTCGAACTGGCCCTTTCGCTTGCCGAACTGCCCGACCAGGTCCGGGGCTACGAAGAGTTGAAGCTCGAGCGGATCGCTGCCTATCGCGAGGCCCTCGAAACGATCGAAGCCTTGCTCGAAGGTGGAAAAGCCGATGAGTGAAGACGTGTTGGCGCGGCCTTTCCGGCCCCTGCCGATCCGGGCGATGAACGCGATCGGTCGCGGCCTGGCACGAATCGGTGTCGTGCCGATCTCGCTGGTCGATGAGGATCTGATGGAGGCGGCTCGTCGCGCGACCGGACTCGACGATTTCGGTCCCGACACCTTCCGTCCGGGGCTGGCGAAGCTGCTGGAGTCGATCGAGGTCGATGCCCGGCTCACGCTATTCGGACGCTATTTCGCTCGCCGGCAGATGCTCGAACTGCTTTCCCATCGCCTCTGCCTCACGGACTACCGGAAGAGGCATCCGGAAGTCGCGCGGGAGGTGATCCGGCGTCCACTCTTCATCCTGGGGCTTCCGCGGACCGGAACGACCCTCCTCTACGGGCTGCTGGCCGAGGATCCGTCGAACCGGGCACCCCTTTCGTGGGAGATCGACGATCCCTGTCCTCCCGCAGAGGCCGAGACCTACGATTCGGATCCGAGGATCGCTCGGACGCAGAAGCGTTTCGATCAGGTCGGGCGCCTCGCACCGGGATTCCAGACGATTCATCCCGTGGGTGCCCTGATGCCTCAGGAATGCATCGTGCCGACGGCCTCGGAGTTCATGAGCATCCGTTTCGAGATGACCTTCGACGTCGAATCCTACGACGAGTGGCTGCTGCGACAGGACATGACGGCGACCTATGCCCACCATCGTCGTTTCCTTCAACACATGCAGTCCCGGTACATGCTGGAGCGCTGGATCCTGAAGTCTCCGGGCCATCTCGGTCCGATCGATACGCTCTTCGAGACCTATCCCGACGCGATGGTCGTACAGACCCATCGCGATCCGATTCGCGTGATTCCCTCCGTGGCGAACCTCGAATACACGATGCGATTGGTCGCCTCGGACGAGGTCGATCCGGCTCGTATCGGTCGGCAGATGATCCACGTCTGGTCGACGCTGTTGGAACAGGGAATGGAGGCACGCGCACGACATCCGGAGCGCGAAGCGCAGATCCTGGATCTATCGATGCGTGAAATCGTCACTGATCCCATCGGATGCGTCGAAAGGATCTATGCCCACTTCGATCTTTCCCTTTCCGAAGAGGCCCGTCGGCGGATGGAGCGCTATCTCGAGCGGCATCCGAAGAACGAATTCGGGATCCATCGCTACAGCCTCGAAGCCTTCGGGCTCGAGGAGGAGGCCGTGAACGCGGCCTTCAAGGGCTACCGGGAGCGTTTCGACATCGATCCGGAGCCCTTCGACCCGAGCTGACGAGCCAGTCGATGGAGCGGGTGAAGGGGATCAGCGACGCTCCAGCTTGTAGACGCGCAGAAGGATCGCATCGGCCAGTCGGGCGGGCAGCATGTCGAAGAGCAGGCATTGCAGCCGGGCGGACAGGGGCGTGTAGTAGCGCGCCCGGGGCCTCGCGTCGGTCGCGGCCCGAAGGACGACCTCCGCGACGTCTTCCGGCAAGAGCGGATTGCGGAGATTCCTCGTTGCCAGGTCGTCGAGATCGAACATCAGCTGGCGGTAGGGATTCGACGGATCCTCGCGAAGAGACTGACTGTCCTTCCGGGCATTCTCGAAGACGGCCGTATCGACGAAGCCGGGAACGACCAGCGAGAGCCGGATGCCGAAGGGCGCGAGTTCCAGACGCAGCGCGTCGGTCGCCGCTCGGATGGCGACCTTCGTCATCGCGTAGGGGATGGCGAGGGGCGCGGGAACCGATCCGGCGAGCGAGCCGATGTTGACGATGCGTCCCCCCCCTTGTTCGCGCATGCGGGGGGTCACCGCTCCGATCAGCTGGATCGCCGAGAAGAGATTCACTTCGAAGATGTGTCGAAGTTCGGATCGACGGATCTGTTCGATGGCCTGTCCGGGGCTGTAGCCGGCATTGTTCACGAGGAGATCGATCCGTCCGAGGGCTTCGAGGGCTTCTCCGGCGGCGTGCTCCGTCGCGCCTTCGTCGGCGAGGTCTGCCGGAATCGGGATCGCCCGTCCCTTCCCGGCCTCGATCTCGCGGGCGAGGCGCTCCAGTCGATCCTTGCGGCGTGCGATGAGGGCGACCTCGAAACCGTTCCGAGCGAGGAGCCGGGCGGTCGCCTCGCCGATACCCGAGGAGGCTCCCGTGATGATGGCGGTCCGGCGATCCGACGAGGAGGACGTGTCTTTCTGCATCCGGTCGAGGATCGGTGATCCTCGGGGATCTTCAAGCAGGGCGACATGCCGATCGGACCGCGAGCGCTTCCGAGTTGGGCGAAGCCGCGCCGGCGGCGCGGTCTCGACGTGGGCTAGAATCGCGGGCGACCGGATCACCGGAGACTCCATGCAAGACCATCGATTCCGGAGTGACGCGCTCCGTTCCGCTCTCGCCCTGGTCGCCGTTTCGATCCTCGCGTTCTGTAGTGGCTGCGCCGAGCTCCAGGGGGTCGATTTCGGCGGGATCCTGGCGACGCGCGGTCCCCTCGACCAGACGACCGTCGCGAACGGATTGAAGGAGGCGCTCGAAGTCGGCACCCGGCGGACGACGTCATCCCTCTCGGCCCCCGGTGGATTCTCCGCCGATCCGCGGTTGCGGCTGCGTATTCCCGGACGACTGGGCCCCTTCGCGGAGGCCATGCGCAGGATCGGGTTCGGCTCCCAGGTGGACGCGCTCGAGGACTCGATGAATCGCGCGGCCGAGGCGGCGGCGGCGCGCGCGGTCCCGGTCTTCGCGAACGCGATCCGCCAGATGACGATCGCGGACGCCTTCGCGATCCTGAACGGGCCCGAGGATGCGGCCACGACCTATTTCAAGGAGCGGACCTCGGCCGAGCTTCGACGCCGATTCCAGCCGGTCGTCGAGAGCGCGATGAGGGAGGTTGGCGTCTACGCGGTCTATCGCGACCTGAAGGCACGCTATGAGCGGATTCCGTTCGCGAAGCCGGCCGCCGTCGACCTCGAAGCCTACATCACGCAGGAGACCCTGGACGCCCTCTTCTCGAAGCTCGCAGAAGAGGAGGCCCGGATCCGCAAGGACCCGGCCGCTCGCAGCACGGCCCTGTTGAGACGCGTGTTCGGCGCAGTGAGTGGACCCGCGATCTGAGGGCGTTCGTCCGGAAGGGTCCTGGAAGGCAGGGAGGGAACGGAATGCAGCGGCGCGAATTCCTCAAGAGCCTCGGGCTGGCGGGCGGTGCCATGACGGGGTTGACGACTGCAGGGGGAGGTCTGCGGATCCGATCCGCGCAGGCTTCCGACGACGTCGCGTCGCGCGCCCCGGCGGCGAGCGCGTCGCGGAAGGCGATGGAGGCCCTTCTCGAGACGATTCGGGAGGTCGAATCCACGATGCTGACGCCCGAGCGCGGTTTCAGCGACGCCGCTGAACTCGCCGAGGCGGAGCGGGCCCTCGCCCATATCCTGCAGACGGGTCTCGAATTCTGGCTGGAGGCGGATCCGGATCGGCCGGCTTTCCGGCCCTATGTGACGCCCACGCGGAAGCTGCTCGGCTGCAATCCCGACTCCGTCTACTACTTCGCTCCGATCCGCGACGACCGAAGCTACCGGATCCGGGGCAATGTCGGCGCGGCGGTCTTCACCTCGTTCACGATCGAGAGGGGCAGCCACGAGGGTCATGCGGCTCGGGGATCGATCGCGGCCATCAGCGACATGGACATGCAGATCGATCGGAACGGGAACTACGAGATTCTCGTGAGCCGGACGAAACCCGGGAAGGGCGACTGGCTGCCGCTCTCCGACGGTGCCAGCCAGATCACGACGCGCCACTACCATGAGGCCCGCCAATCGGTCGCCGCGCTTCCCGGACCGGTCGTCCGCGTCGAGATCGATGCTCTCGACCCGGATCCGCTCGGGCCCTGGGGCGGAGACGCGGAGTCGGCGGCCCACCTCGAATGGGTCCGCAACTTCGTGAGAGAACATTCGGCGATGACCTTCCGGAAGACGACGCCGGAGATGGCGAAGAGGCTGGGATGGGTTTCGCTGGTCCCGAACCGCTTCGGAGATCCGGGGCAGTGGAAGTCCGCTTCGGGGGAGATCGCGTATGGGAACGACCACGCCTGGTACAACTCCGCCTACTACGAACTCGAGCCCGACGAGGCCCTGATCATGTCCGGACGCTTTCCCGAATGTCGATTCGCGAATGTCGTCCTCTGGAATTCCTTCATGCAGAGCTACGACTACGCCCATCGGCAGATCTCGCTCAATCGGGAACAGATCGAATACGAAGAAGACGGCAGTTTCCGGATCGTGATCGCGCACGAGGATCCGGGGATCCCGAACTGGCTCGACACGGAAGGTCGGCGGCGGGGCAACGTCTATTGGCGGTATGTCTTTCCCGTGAGCCCGCCCGAAAGGCCGAACGCGGAAGTCGTGAAGCTTTCGAAGATCCCGGGCAGGTAGAAGAGTCCGAGCAGGCAGCGCGCCCCCAGGGTCGCCATTGGCAGACAGAGGCCGAAGGCGACGATCGAGGCCTCGGGCCCGAAATCGCGAAACAGGAAGAGCATGGTCGCCTGTTGCGTTCCGAGTCCTGCGGGCGTGATCGGCAGGGCGCGAATCGCTTCGATCAGGGGCGCCGCGGCGAGCGCGAC
This sequence comes from Deltaproteobacteria bacterium, assembly GCA_011051925.1. Taxonomy (GTDB): domain Bacteria; phylum Myxococcota_A; class UBA9160; order UBA9160; family UBA4427; genus UBA4427. The sequence continues at coordinate 3,376 of DRKE01000015.1, read as the reverse complement.
CGGAAGGGGCAGATCGATGCCAAAGGAGCGGGTTCCCAGATAGAGGACCATGACGAAGACGAGATGGCAGGCCATCCTGCCGAGCAGGATGATCGCAAGATCCCGGAACCGTGCGCTTCTGTGCGCGCGGTGCAGCGTGAGGCCGCGAAAGCGCCCGAGCAGCCTGGAGCCCGGACGGGCGTGACCCAGGAAGACGAGATAGGCGAGAAGTCCCGCGGCGGTCGCGCAGGAAGCGATGCTGGCCGGACCGAAATCCGCGGATGAAGAAAGGAGGCCGAGCCCCAGAGCCGTGAGGCCAGCGAGTGCGATTCCGTCGATGGTCTGGCAGAGGGCCATCGTGCTCGTCGACTCGAGAAGGGGCACGCCGTAGAGGCTCCGGAGTCGCAAGAGAATCGCTGCTTTGCCGAGACCGTGATGAAGCGGGGCCCACAGATAGCTCGAACCACGCAAGGATCGTGCTTCCCGAAAAGAGACGGGCGTATTGAAACGCGAGAAGGCATGGGCGTAGATGCCCGATTCGATCAGGAACCAGGCGAGGACCGAGCCCGGGACGAGGGGAAGGAGGATTCCGGACTTCGCCAGACGAAGGGCATGCCAGGCTTCGCCCATCGGAACGAGGATGAAGATCCCCGTCAGGACGGCCGAGGCGACGATCCAGGGGAGCGATTTCCGGATCCCCATCGAAAGATCCATCGGCGGAGAATCGCACGCCCGATCGTGTTCGGCGACCGGTCGCTGCCCGGGCGATCCCAGCGGAGGGGTCGCCCGGGCGTCGGTTCCCGGTATCGCTCAGTGGCGTCCGAGGGCGACCTTCGCCATGCCTCCCCGGCATTGGGGTTTCGAATGACCGGAGGACGTCGGTGGGATCACCTTGATCAACTGGTTTCCCATGTCGTAGAGCGCCCGCCCGATGGCCTGACTCAGGCGAATCAGGCTGGCACTCCGGGTCGGGATCTCGGGGCCGCCGCCGAGATCGCGGCGCTGGACGAAGCGGGCGAGTGGTTCGTCGTCCATCGAATCCCGCAACTCGAGGACCATGGTCGCCGCACCATAGGAGGAGACGAAACCCGAACGGGAATCCGCGAGCCGGTTGGGGGTGTGGAGTTCGAGGTCCTTCAGGAAGAAGTTGACCGCGAGGACACAAGGCCCCGGCGCATCGGCGATCCCGACGGGTCCATCCTGGGTTCCCTCGACCGCGCCGATCAACATGGCGATGATGCGATCCTCATCGGCATCCCCGAGCCTTGCTTCACCCGGGCGCCAACGGAATCCCACGCCTTCGATCATCAGGCTATCGTAGCGGCCGAGTTGATGGTCGCGTTTCACGAAGAGCTGGCCGCGGTTGTAGGTCTCGATCTCGACGAGTCCGTCGCGCACGACCCAGGGATGTTCGGGTGGCGTCACGCATCCACCGACCGAAAGGCCCGTGATCAGGCTCGCCAGGCCGATCGGTGCTCGGGGCCGCATCCGGACCCTTCGTGGCCCGGGTCGGCGATACCGGGCTCGGCGGGAGTCGGGGACCCTCCTGGAAGGGGCCGACGATCGGGGGGCTTGGAAGACCAGGTCGAAAAGACTCATCACGAATCCTCCCATGGTTTTCTGGGCGCGTACGATCGAGGCTACGGGAGATTCGGATCGTGCCATCCGGAAAACACCCGGGGACCCTGGCGTTTTTCCCGTTCTCGATGGGGTTTTTCCAGATTTTTCATGGGGTTTTCCATCTAGACTTATGAGAACCAGGGGCGGCGTGACCGGAACGAGGGGGATCGAACGCCGGTCGATCCCGACCGGAGGCCCGGCCGAGCCCGTCTCCTCGGCCGGAGCGATCGAAGCCGTGTGCGCTGTTCCGGCGATTCGGCGAAGAGGGGCGGAATGAGATCGGAAGTCGCTGCGAACGGGGAAGCGACTGGCCTTCTCGGCCATCTCCGTGTGCTCGACTGGACTTCGAGCACGGCGGCCTATTGCGCCAAGCTCTTCGCCGATCTGGGCGCCGAGGTCATCCGGGTCGAGGCGCCTTCCGGCGCGGGAACCTGCCCCGGCCACACCGCCGATTCTGCCCGACGCCGGTCGACCTTCTTCACGGATCTCTACGCGAATGCCAACAAGTCGATCGTCGTCCTCGACCTCGAACGGGCGTCCGATCGGAAGCGTTTCAAGGCGCTCGCGACCGCTTCGGATCTGCTTCTCGAGGATCAGCCTGTCGGTCTGCCCGCCCGCCTGGGACTGGCCCATGGGGATCTCGTCGGCGATCACCCCGGACTCGTCACGACTTCGATCACGGGGTTCGGACAGTCGGGCCCCTGGTGTCGATTCCGATCCAACGACCTGGTCGCGAGCGCGCTGGGCGGGGCGATGATCTCGATCGGGGATCCCTCGGATCCTCCGGTCCGGATGGCCGGCCATCAGGCCGACATCACGACGGCGACCCTCGCCGCAGCCAGCAGCCTGGTCGCACTCTGGTCGCGGGACCGAAGCGGTCGCGGGCAACACGTCGACATCTCGAGTCTCGAGGCGGTCGCCGCGGCGACCCACATCTGCGGAGTCGGGAAATGGCTGGAGGATGGCATCATTCCCAGGCGGATCGGAACGGGTCTCGTCGCGGCGATCCCCTCCGGCGCCTACCGATGCGAGGACGGCCTCGTCTACCTGATCGTGAATCGGCCGGGCCACTGGGAGGCCCTCGCCGCATGGATCCATGAAAGAACCGACAACGAAGAGGTTCTCAGCGAGGCGTTTCGAGGGCCCTCTTCGGTTCGGCTGCCCTATCGAGAATTGCTCGACGTCTTCATCGGGGACCTGATGCGTCTCATGACCGTAGAGGAGGCCTATCATGAAGCGCAGCGTCGCCACATCGCCGTGACGCCCGTCCAGACGGCGACCATGGTCGCGAGCGACCGCCACCTTCGCGAAAGGAATTTCTTCGTCGACTACGTGCTGTCCAGCGGGAACCCGACGGAGTCCGGTTCCTCGCTTCGCGGGCCGGGTGCGCCCTATCGGCCCAGCCGGACCCCGATCCGGCGGGAACGCCGAGCGCCCCGGCGACTGTCCGATCGGGAGGAGTCGATCATCTGCTCCGGACGCGGTCGGGATGTCGAGAAGGCCGATCCGATCCCGGCTGCCGGGGCCCTCGATGGCCTGCGGATCGTCGAGTTCGGAACCGGATTGGCAGCGCCCTGGATCGGCCGGATGCTCGCCTGGGCGGGGGCCGACGTGATCAAGGTCGAGTCCCACGCCTTCCCGGATGTTCCGCGTCTTTTCGTGTCGCCCCGGGAGCCCGGACTCGGCACCCAGCCCCAGTGTTCGCCCTGGTTCACCGACTGGAGCGCAGGCAAACGCTTCGTCGCTCTGGATCTCCGAGTGGCCGAAGGAGCGGAGT
>DRKE01000014.1 GCA_011051925.1 Deltaproteobacteria bacterium | reverse complement strand
GACGCGGTGCCAGCCGCTCTTCCGGGCGCGCCGTCTTCGTTTCCGGCACCCGCGAAGAGGCCGGATCGTCCGGGTTCCGATTCGAATGAAGCCCCCATGAAGAGAGACGGTAACGTATCCCTGGATGGCCGTCCGGGAAGGGGCGACCGATCGCGTGGCGACAGACGACGGGGAGGGGGTTCGATGAAGAGAGACGCAGCAGGTGGTGGGGCCGGGATTCATCGACTGGTGGTTGCCTGGTGTCTCGGGGTCGTTGCCTTCGGCCTCGTCGGGATGCCCCGGCCAGGTGCGGCACAGCGCGATTTCTCGAAGGTCGAGATCGAGACGACGCGGCTCGGATCGGGCATCGCGATGCTGACCGGCGCGGGTGGCAACATCGGGGTCTCGACGGGGCCCGACGGGGTGCTGATGATCGACGATCAATACGCGCCGCTCACCGACCGGATCCTCGCGTCGATCCGGGCGTTGTCGGACGAGCCGATCCGCTTCCTCCTGAACACCCACTGGCATGGGGACCACACGGGGGGGAATGAGAATCTCGGAAGCCGGGGAGTCCTGATCGTCGCCCACGAACTCGTCCGCGAGCGTCTTCGGACGGAGCAGTTCCAGCCGCTTCGGGGACGGAAGATCCCGCCGTCGCCGAAGCCGGCCTGGCCGATCATCACCTACGAGGACGGCATCACCTTCCATCTGAATGGTCAGACGATCGAGGTCTCCCATGTCGCGCCGGCCCATACCGATGGCGATTCGATCGTCTATTTCCGCGAAGCGGACGTCCTCCACATGGGGGATACGTTCTTCTCCGGGATGTATCCCTTCATCGATGTCGCGAGTGGCGGCCGCATCGGGGGCATGATCGCGGCGGCGGAGCGGGGCCTCGAGATCGCGGGGCCGAAGACCCGGATCATCCCGGGCCACGGGCCGCTTTCCGGGCGGAAGGAACTGATCGCCTTTCGCGACATGCTGATCACCGTACGCGATCGTGTTCGCAAATTGATGAAGGGCGGTCACACCCGGGCGGAGGTGATCGCGGCCAGGCCGGCCCGGGAGGTCGACGAGGCCTTCGGAGGTGGATTCCTGAAGGCGGATTCGTTCGTCGGGATCGTCTACGACAGCCTTCAGGTCGAGTAGGGCAACTGATTTGGCCAGAATCGAGGGGTCTTTGTCATTGTAGACATCCTCTCGAGACGCCATTCTGTCGCCATGGCGAAAGACGAGGCCCCCTCGACCCCGATCCCCCCCACGGCACCCGCCCCCACCGCGTGGACCGCGTCCACCGACCGGCCCGGACGTCCCGCCGACGGACGTCGACGCATCGCGATGGTCGCCTTTCCCTCGATCCAGCTGCTCGACGTGGTGGGCCCGCTCGAGGTCTTTGCGGCGGCGGATCTCGCCGCGCGCGAGCGGGGCATCGGCGCGGGCTACGCGATCGAGATCGTCGGGCCCGAGGGCGGCGGAATGCTGAGGGCTTCCTCCGGGCTCGGGATCGCGGTCGATCGAAGCTACGCAGCGCCGTCGCCCCCCGTCGATACCCTGATCGTCGCCGGTGGCAGCGGCTCGCGGGCCGCCGCGGACGACCCCCGTGTCCTCGAGCATGTGCGCCGCGTCGCCCGCGAAGCGCGCCGCGTCTGTTCCGTCTGTACCGGCGCGTGGGTGCTCGCCTCTGCCGGGTTGCTCGAAGGGCGCCGCGTGACGACCCACTGGGCCCATGCCGAACGCCTGGCCCGCCACTTCCCGGGTCTCGAGGTCGATCCCGACCGCCTGCATGTCCGGGACGGTCGGATCTGGACCTCGGCGGGCGTGACGGCCGGGATGGATCTCGCCCTGGCCCTCGTCGAGGAGGACCTGGGACGGGAACTCGCGCTCGAGGTCTCGCGCTGGATGGTCCTCTTCATGAAACGACCCGGCGGCCAGTCGCAATTCTCGGCCCAGCTCTCGGGGCAGCTGGCGGCACGGGATCCGCTGCGGGATCTGCAGGCGTCGATCGTCGACCATCCCGAGGCCGACCACTCGATCGAGGCGATGGCGGCGCGGGTGGCGATGAGCCCGAGACATTTCATGCGCGTCTTCCGGGAAGAGGTCGGCCAGTCTCCCGGGCGTTTCGTCGAATGCGTCCGGGTCGAGGCCGCCCGACGCGCTCTCGAGGAGTCGAGACGTTCCATCGAAGAGATCGCCTCGCAGGTCGGCTTCGGGACCGGCGAGACCATGCGCCGTGCGTTCCTGAGACAGATCGGGGTCGGCCCGGCCGCCTATCGCGAACGATTCGCCGAAGCCGCGGCGGATCGCGTCGCCTGATCGGTGGCTCGGGGAGCGCGGCTTCCGGGACGCGTGCGGCGAACGGGCCGGGCGTTCCGGCCGTGCGGGAAGCCCGGTCGAAAGACGATCCGACGGAAAGACGGTCGAACCAAAAGACGATCGAGCGAAACGAACCGGGGAGCGGGCGATTCCCGGGAGATCGAGAAGGAGCGAAGATGGCTGAAGGCAGATCCGGGATGGGATTCACGGTCGGGCTGGTCTTGTTCGACGACGCCGAGGAACTCGATTGGGTGGGCCCCTTCGAGGTCTTCACGATGGCGCGACAGGTGGCGGGCGGGACGGGGGCCGCAGCGGATCTCCGCGTGGTGCTTCTCTCCGAGACGGGCGGGGTCGTGCGCGGAGCCAAGGGGATGCGCGTCGAAGTCGATGCCTCCTTTGCCGACGCAGCGCCCCTCGATCTGCTTCTCGTTCCGGGGGGCATCGGAACGCGGGTCGAGATGCAGAACGAGGCGATGCTCGGATTCCTGCGAAAGGCGTCGGGGAATTGTGAATGGGTGACCAGTGTCTGTACCGGGTCGGCCGTTCTCGAGCGGGCGGGCCTGGCCCGCGGAAAGCGCATCACGACCCATTGGGCCTACGTGCCGACACTGCGTGAAACCGCTGGAGACGACGTGACCGTTCTCGAGAAGGTGCGTTATGTCCGGGACGGGAACCTCGTGACTTCGGCGGGGGTTTCGGCCGGAATCGACATGGCTCTCTGGCTCGTCGGGCAGCTCTTCGGGGTCGACCATGCGCGGCAGACCCAGCTCTTCATGGAATACGATCCGGCGCCACCCTATCCCGCGGAGGTCTGACGCGGTCGCGGTGCGCGATCCGGTCGCGAGGGACCTCAGTAGCCGAGATTCGAAGCCAGCCAGCGCTCCATCTCTTCGACCGGAACGCCCATGCGCGCCGCATAGTCCTCGATCTGGTCGCGGCCGAGTCGGCCGACCGTGAAATAGCGTGCTTCCGGGTGTCCGAAATAGAGCCCCGAAACGCTCGCGGCCGGTCTCATGGCGCAGGTCTCGGTCAGCTCGATGCCGACTTCCGCGGCGTTCAGGAGATCGAAGAGTCTTCGCTTCGGAAGATGGTCCGGGCAGGCGGGATAGCCGAAGGCGGGCCGGATCCCGCGGTAGCGTTCGGCGATGAGGTCCTCGTTCGAGAGGTTCTCGTCCGCTCCGTAGCCCCACTCCTTTCGGGCCCGGGCGTGGAGGAATTCGGCATAGGCCTCGGCCAGGCGGTCGGCGATCGCCTTCACCATGATCGAACGATAGTCGTCGTGATCCTTCGCGAAGCGGGCCGCGAGATCGTCCGCTTCGGCTCCGCTGGTGAGCGCGAAGGCGCCGAGATGGTCGGCGATTCCGGCCTCTCGCGGCGCGACGAAATCGGCGAGCGATCGGTTGGGCTTTCCGGCGGGCTGGATCGTCTGCTGACGAAGCATCGGGAAGCGGACGATCTCGGCCGAGAGATCCTCATCGGCGAAGAGCAGGATGTCGTCGCCTTCGCTCCGTGCCGGCCAGAAGCCGTAGACCGCGCGTGGCTTCAGCCACTCCTTTTCGATGATCTCGTCGAGGAGTCCCCGACCGTATTCGAAGAGCTCGCGTGCGGCGGCGCCCTGTTTCGGGTCGTCGAGGATCTTCGGATACCGGCCCTTGAGATCCCAGGTCGAAAAGAAGAAGGTCCAGTCGATCCAGGGGGCGAGATCCCCGACCGACACGTCCTCGACCGTCCGGCGGCCGAGGAAGGAGGGTCTCGCGGGCGGAGGGTTCTCGAAGTCGAGCCGGGCGGCATTCGCGCGGGCCTCGGCGAGCGAAAGCAGCGGCTGCTCCTTTCTTCCCTCGTAGACGGCGCGAAGCTTTTCCTGTTCGATCCGGTTGGCTTCGACGAACTCCGGCTTGCGGTCTTCCGAGAGGAGATCGGAGACGACGTTCACGGATTTCGAGGCGTCGAGGACGTGGACGACGGGATGGCTGTAGTGGGGGGCGATCTTCACGGCCGTGTGCTGGCGACTCGTCGTGGCGCCGCCGATCAGCAGTGGCAGCTCGAGCCCGCGGCGTTCCATCTCCTTCGCGACTGAAGCCATCTCGTCGAGCGACGGCGTGATCAATCCCGAGAGCCCGACGAGATCGGCGCCCTCGGCGACGACGGCATCGAGGATCTTGTCGGTCGGGACCATGACGCCGAGGTCGATGACGTCGTAGTTGTTGCAGCCGAGGACGACGCCCACGATGTTCTTGCCGATGTCGTGGACATCGCCCTTGACGGTCGCCATCACGACCTTCCCCTGGGTCGCGCCCTCGGCCTTCTCCTGCTCGAGATAGGGCTCGAGATAGGCGACGGCCTTCTTCATGGATCGGGCGCTCTTCACGACCTGGGGCAGGAACATCTTTCCCGCGCCGAAGAGTTCGCCGACGATCCGCATGCCGTCCATCAGAGGCCCCTCGATCACTTCGATGGGCTTGCCGAATTTCTGGCGGGCCTCTTCCGTGTCTTCGTCGATG
>DRKE01000013.1 GCA_011051925.1 Deltaproteobacteria bacterium | reverse complement strand
CGTGCGGAGATCGTCCAATCGACCTGCCGGCAGTTCGAGATCGACCACTCGAATCCCCTCCTTCTCAGCCGGATGGCCCGGTCGCAGGGCATCAGCGTGGCCGAGTTGATGAAGCGGAACGAGGGGAGTTTCGAGCCCTTGTCCGAAACGGCCATCGAAGAGGAGGCCCGTAGGCAATACGGCGACGGTTCGCCCATCTCGCTCCTGAAAGCCCGGATCGGACTCGAAGCGAAGCGGCGGCTGCCCGGACGGATGGCCTTTCTCGAAGGGCTGCGTGAGAACACGACCGGGGTCTGTCGCCTGTCGATGCCGGCGCCTCCGGTCGTCCGCGTGCGCGAAGAGGAGGGGCAGGGCCGGATCGTGATCGGACCGGAGGACGGTCTCCCCGTCTACTACTTCGGTCATCTGCGCTGCCGACACTGCCGGCGTGGAATCGAGATCCTCGAGAAGTTGAAAGCGCGTTATGGCGAGCGGGTCCGGATCGAGTTCCGGCACCATTTTCCCGACACCTGGCTTCTGCCCTTCGAGGACGCGCTCGACGCCACCTGTCAGGCGGATCCGCGACACTTCTTCCGGTTTGCACGAACGCGGGTTTCGAAGGATCCGGGAAGCCAGATTTCGCTTGACAAGAACGATGGAAAACTCGAAGAATGCCGAAAGGACCCGCGAACCGCCGTGCGTGTGTTGAACGACACCCAGGAAGCCCTCCGGCTCGGATTCCGCGATGCGGTGCCGTCCTGGGTGATCGGCGAACGGCCGCGGCGTGGCTTCCAGGGGGAGGCGTTGCTGATCGAAACGATCGAGAAACAGCTCCGTCGATCGTCGACGCAGACCGGCGGGTGATCGGGAAGGAAGCAAGGAAGCAAAGGAAGCCGAAGCAGGGGACGCAAGGGACGGAAGGGAAAAAGGGGGAGACGAGCGATGGGCGGAACAGTGACGAAGACGAAGCGGCCGACGGTCCTGGCGATCGGTCTGGGATGCCTTTCGATCCTGCTGGTGACGTCGGTGGCGACGGCCAAGCCGGCACGGCTCCAGCCGACGAGAATCGCGAGCATCGGGGACAGCATCACGCGTGCTTTCGATTCGAACGTCCTTCTCGACAATCCGAGCGAATCGTGGGTGAACGGCTATTTCGGGTTCTGGCAGTGGCTGCTGGGCTTCGAGAACGTGAACAGTCACAACCAGCGTGCAGACTCGGCATTCGGCGTGAACGCCAACGTGAACGGCGCGGTCAACGGCGCCGACATGGACGACATGGACGTGCAGGCGGCGGCGATCCTCTCGAGTTCTCCGTACTACGTCACGGTCGAACTCGGGGGGAACGATATCTGCCAGGATTCGATTCCCCAGGTCCCGACACCGACCGACTACGTCTACGACTACATCGACGGGCTCCTCGTCCTCGATCCCGCGCTCGGTGGCGGGTCGGGTGGATTGACCGGAGGGGCCACGGTCTTCACGGCCTCGGTCCCCGACATCAAGCAGCTCTACGACGTGGGCAAGGATCAGACCGGAGCCTTCGGCCTCGATTGCGAGACGATCTGGCTCGGGACCTTCATCGGCTTCCCCTGTGGCTCGATGCTGTCTCCGCTGAACTCGGAGTCGGATCGACTCGCGCTCCAGGCAATCAATCTCCAATACAATCAGATGCTCGATCTGGTCTCCGGAATCGCGGACGACCTGTCGACGAGCGTCTACTTCGACTTCACATGGTCGGTCTGGAACCATCAGTTCCAGGGTGGCGATATTTCGTCGATCGACTGTTTTCATCCCTCGAGCGATGGCCAGCGCACGTTGAGTTCCCAGACCTGGGCGGACGGACCCTTCTCGGCGTTCTAGTCGAGGGGCCCGTTGGCCTTGTTCACGGAATTCCCCGAGCCGCCGCGTGGGGGTTCTCCTTCCGAGGGCGCGGTGGGGAATCCGAGCGCTCCGACCGAGGTCCGACCGGGACCGGGGCAGGAGAGGGGGACGGGGACCGACGATGGGATGCTCGACGAGTCCTGCTGGATGGGCGATCGCCGCGCTCGTGACGATCGGCCTGGGTTGTGCTTCTTCGCGAATTCCCCAGACGATCGATGAGACGCCTGCCGGCCGGATCGATCCCCTGCCGGCGGGCACGGATCGCGTCGTGTCCTCCGACGGCAGCTTCTCGATCGGGATCGTCGGTCGGGCCGGGAAGGGACCGGGTTCGGCCCTGGGACACGAGAAGGCCGAATTCGGACTCGTCCTTCCGGACGAGGACATCGGTCTGGTCGCCTATCGGTACTCGGGCGCCCAGACCTCGATCGACGACGTCGTACACCATCGCCGGACGCTCGTCCGATCGGCGGGTCTCCTCCACTTCGTGTCGGAGGAGCGCTTCTTTCTTTCGACCGGTCGCTATCGGGCGGCATCGCTCTGTGCCTGGGAAGGGGATGGCCGCCGGGCATCCCGGTACGCCTATTCGCTGATCGCCGACACGCCGGGCGGAGCGGTCGAGATTCTCGCCTGGACCCGCGACGCCCGGGGACGCGATGCGCTGCGCGCGGCGGTCCTCCGCTTCCGCCTGGAGGTCGAGTGATTCGCCAGGGTCGCTCGCGAGGGAGATGGATCGTTTCGATCTGGATCCCGTGTCTCGTGCTCTCCGCCGCGGCGGGCCATGGAGAGGACTTTGATTGGCTCTCGATCGAAGACGGGATCGGCGCTCCCCACGCGCTCGAATCCGCCTCGATCGAAGCCGTGGCGGGTCGCCTGGACGAATGGGTCGACTCGGGCTTCGGATTCGTCGAGGTCGCATGGCGAACGCATGTCCGGATCAAGGCGGCATCGGAAGTCGAGGTCCGCCAGAGCGTCGTTCGACTCTTCGTGAATGACGCAGGCGCTCAACAAGCGGGCACGATCGAGATCACGATCGAGACGGACCGCTCGAGCCTCCGGGTCGAACGCGCCTATCTGTTGCTTCCGGATGGCCGCCGGCAGGCGGTCGATCCTGATTCGGTCCAGGTGACGGATTCACAGGATCCGGATCTCTTCAGCACCCTGAAGACGGTATCCCTGCCGATGGGGGGTGTCGTCCCGGGATCGGTCGCCTTCGTCGAGTACACGCTGATCCGGCGCATCGAGGGAGACCCTCTGCCCTGGAGTTCGCTCTTCAACATGCAGACCCTCGTCCCGATCCTGTCGAACGAGATCGTCGTCGAGAACGAGCGCGAGCCTGGCTGGTTCGATTGGGCGACGAATGATCCCGGGCTCGAATGCGGGACGGTCTCTGCGGGCAGGCTGGTCTGCCGCCGCTCCGAAATGGCCGCAGTCCGACTGGATCCCGCCGTGCGGAGCTATCTCGACGTGATTCCCCATTTCGTCGTCGGTCAGCGGGTCACATGGCGGGAACTCTCGGCTCGGGTCGCGGGACTCGTCGAAGCGAAACTCGACGTGTCGGACGAAATGGAGAAGGCGATCGCGCGGATTCGAGAGGAATTCGAGGAGCCCGAAGCCCGGGCTCGGGAACTCTATCGCGTCGTGTCGAACCAGGTCCGCTATCTCGGATTCGAGCATGGTGATGCGGCCGTCGTGCCCCGTCCGGCGAGCTTGACCTGGAAGCGCCGCTTCGGCGATTGCAAGGACAAGGTCACCCTCTTCGTCGCGATGGCGCGGGCCCTCGATCTCGAAGTGACGCCGGTCCTCACGAGCGTGAGCTTCTTCGAACCCGGGACCTTCGTGTTGCCGGCGGCCTCCTACTTCGACCACATGATCGTATGCAGCGACGCCCTGCCTCGTGACGGGGGCTGCGTCGATGTCACGCTTTCGTCTTCGCCCCCCGGACTTCCCTTCGTCCTGCAGGGCGGGGTCGCTCTCGAGCTGACGCGACGCGGAGCCGATTCGATCCGGCCCCTCCCGCGTCGCGCGGCGCTCTGGGAGTTCGGGGTGACCCGCGACATCCGGCTGGAATGCGATGGCGGGATCCGGGAGAAGGTCGACTATCGCCAGGGAGGGCCGTGGGGCGAGACCCTTCGCAGCATGCTGGTCCAGCTGAGCCCGGACGAACGCGAACAGTATCTGGCCAACGAGTATGCCCAGGCCATGGGGGTGAGCGAGCAGCGTCCCGAGATGGAACTCGGCGGTCTCGCCAGGGTCGGCAGGCCCTGGACCGTGCACTACGCGTCGACGCGGGCCCAGCGAGCCGAGATGAAGGGTGCTCAGCATTTCTACGACGTGAACCGATGGCTGCTTGCCGTGGCCCGTTCCCTGGTTTCCGAGAACCGGCATCACGACTACGCCTTCCCGGGTATCCGCCTGGAAGCCGTCTCCCGTTATCGTCTCTGCGAAGAGGCGGAAATCGAATACGAGGGTGCGGCACTCGATCTCGCCAGTCGCTGGGGTTCGCTGACCCGCCGCTACGAGACCCGGAACGACGAAGTCATCGTGCGGTCGATGCTGTCGATGGATTCGCGCGTCGTTTCGCCTTCGGAAAACGAGGACCTGAGGCTCTATCTGAGTCGGTCGCTGGACCAATCCGCGATCCAGTTCGGCTATCGGGTCGACTGACCGGAGACGTCGATGGACGGTACCGGGCCCGGCCCGTCCCCATCACCGTCGCGGTGTTCCGACCATCAGGCTGATCGGCAGGGACCAGTTTCCGTGTCGATCCACGTCGAAACGCTCTCTTGCTCGCGCCGAAGCTTCGCGAAAGCAGGCGCGGAGCGACGCGACGGCATCGAGGGACGTCCGCGAGCGGGCAACCCAGGCGTCGAAGTCCAGGCGAAGGGTCCACATCGCGCGCTCCTCGAAATCGAAGCCCACGTCGTCGAAGAATGCACGCCATTCGGAGACCCGGTGGTTCCGCACATGGGTCGGGTCGCGCAGCCGCTCGATCCGATCCAGGAACGCGTCGAATTCGTCGTCTTCGGGCGAGACGCTGTCGATCAGGAGGAATCGGCCATCGGCAGTGAGCACCCGGGCGATCTCCCGCATCGCGGCCTGGACGTCGGCATAGTGGTGCGCGCTCTGTCTCGACGTGACCCGATCGAAGTGGTCCTCCGGAAAGGGTAGATCCTCCGCCATGCCACGCTCGAATCCGACGTTGTCCAGGCCCCGCTCGATCGCCCGTCGGCGGCCTTCTGCGAGCATCGGCCCGGTCGGATCCAGAGCGACGACCCGACTGGCCTGCGGTGCGAGGAGGAGGGCCGTGTTGCCCGGTCCGGATCCGACATCGAGTACGCGTTCCCGGCCCGACATCCGTGCGGCCTCGAGCAGGACGGCGAGATCGGGGCCGGACGCATGGTAGTCGAAAGCCGCGTATTCCGCGGCGACGGGCCCGAACTGTTCTTCGATGGTTCGTGAAGTCGCCACGGGGCCGCTCCTCCTTCTCGTTCCGTCCGGGTCGCGTCCGGAAGGCGTTTTCGGGAATGCGTTCCGGTGGTCGAATACACAAAGTGTACTATAGTTAATAGTTAATACTTTTTCATGAAAAGGCCAACCCCATGCCGTCGAAAGAGGATTCCATCCTTCGCGCCATCTCGACCCTGCAGCGCCTGTCGGAGCTCTTCGATGCGCGGAGGGAGCAGGTCGCTCGTGAAGCGGGGCTCACGGTGCGGGAATGGGGTGTTCTCGAAGAGATCGCGACGGAGCATTTCATGCCGTCGCTCTTTGCCGCCCGGCGGTCGGTGACGCCCCCCGCGATCTCGAAGCTCTTGCGGGGGCTGCTCGAGCGCGGCCTGATCCGGGCATCGGTGGCAGAAGGAGACCGCCGCCAACGGCGTTATGTGCTGACGACCGCGGGCAGGCGGATTCTCGAAGGGATCAGGCGGGAGAGGCAGAGGGCCATCGAGCGGGTATGGGCCCGGCTGCCCGGAGCCGAACTCCGGCGCTTCGCACGCTTCGGCCAGGACCTGGCTGACCGACTCGAAGACCTGCTCGATCGCGAGCGGCCGTCTCCGGAGTGACGGCGAGAGAGGATCGAGAAGTCCCTCGAGCCGCCGCGTGCGCCGGAAGTCAGGTCCAGACGGCGTTCTTCCGAAGAGAGTGCGGTCTCCATCCGCCGGAGGCCACACCAGGGGGCTGGCAATGACCGAACGATATCCTCGCGGGCCGGCCGCCTGGCTCCCGTTTCTGGGCGCCCTCCTCCTGATCGCAGGCGTGTCGGCCTGCGACCGCTTCGATCCGGGTTCGATCGTTTCGAGGGACGAGGGTTCTGGGAAGGCCGAGCCGACTCCGACGCGGGCCGGCGAACGACCGGACTCCGACATGGCATCCGTCGGCCCCGAAGAGGCCCTGCGTGTCTACTACCAGTTCGTCGATGATCACGGAAAGGTCCGCTTCGTCGAGCGGTTGGGTGACGTCCCCGCGGCCTGGCGGGATCAGGTCGGCTACGTCGAGATGAGTCAGCCGCCGCCGCTCACTCCGATGGAGGCGCGCCGGTCGTGGCAGCTGTCGAGCGAGCGGGCGACCGAGATCATGCTCGCGAACCGATCTGCATCGACCTCCGGGAGAGCGGCCCCGATCCAGGAAGAGACCGTCATTCTCTATTCGGCGACCTGGTGTGGCTATTGCCGGCAGGCTCGGGCCCATCTCGACGAGGCGGGGATCCGCTACGAGATCAGGGACGTCGACGACGAGGAGATCGCGCGTGAGCTTCGAGAGAAGACGGGGCGAGGGGGCGTTCCGGTTCTGGACTTTTCCGGTGAGATCCTCCGGGGCTACAGCCGAGAGGCCTACGAGCGCGCGATCCGGTCGATCCGCGGCTGAAGCCGTTCGGTTCCGACCGTCCCGATCCCCGACGACGGAGAGGACCTTGACTCTGGACCATGGTCCAGGGTCTATCCTTTTGCCAGGGAGCGGATGGGATGAAGATCGGTGAGGTCGCGAAGGCAGCGGAGATCGGAGTCGATGCGGTTCGATTCTATGAACGCGAGGGACTGATCGAGGCGCCGGCACGGCGGCCATCGGGCTATCGCGACTATCCGCCTGAAGTCGTCGTCCGTCTGCGATTCATCCGCCGCGCCAAGGAACTCGGATTCTCGCTTCGGGAGATCGCCGAGCTGCTCCGACTGGAGGCGCGCGAAGGGACGACGCCCGCCGAACTCCGCCGATGTGCCGAGACGAAGATCGAGGCGCTCGAAGAGCGGATCAAGGCGCTCCAGCGCATGCGGCGTGCACTTCGCAGGCTCGTCGCAGAGTGTCCGGGCCAGGGGCCACTTCGGGATTGTTCGATCCTCCGGTCGCTTGCAGCGGAAGAAAAGGGGACGACTCGATGACGCGCTCCTGGATTCCGACGGCGCGACGCGTTGTCGGACCGCTCTTGTTCCTGCTCGGTGCACTGCTCGTGGCGGAAAGCTCCGTTGCCGAGATCCTGTCCGCGGAATTGCAGGTGAACGGACTGAGCTGCCCCTTCTGCGCTTTCGGGATCGAGAAGAAGCTCCAACGCGTCGACGGCGTGCGGGAGGTCGAAGTCCTGCTCGACGAGGGGCGGATCGTGGTCGGCTTTGCCGAGGGGAATCGGGCCACCGTGAGGGATCTCGACGAGGCGGTCGAGAAGGCGGGGTTCG
>DRKE01000012.1 GCA_011051925.1 Deltaproteobacteria bacterium | reverse complement strand
TTCGCGGCCGGCCCGGGCGCTCCCATCGTCCACGACGAAGACGTCCGGCAGGCAGGACCGGATCCGCTCGACGACGCCTCGGATGGTCTCGGGGTTGTCGTAGCTCGGCACGACCGCACAGCAGCGGAACCCCCTCGTCACGAGCCTGTCCTCACGGGCCCACGACCACCTGGGGCCGATCTGCCAGCACCCACCGCGTCCGTCCCGTGGGCCGCCAATGTCAGGATTCCCCGGGAACAGACCTCGCCCTGCTTGCGGATCTCGAAAACGACCCGTGTCCTCTTCGCCGGCCGGCGCTCGACGCGAACGAGAAGGCGGTCCCCGGGAACGATCCTGCCCGTGAACTTGATCCGACTCATCGATTCGATCCGCCCGAGTTCCGGAAAGGCCCGCGCCACCATCGGAAGGATCAGTTCCTTCAGCTGGACGGCTCCCGCCAGCACCGGATAGTCCTCGAAATGGCCTTCGAACCAGGCGTAGTCGGGCGGCACGTCCACCGGACATTCGAGGCCGTCAACGACGCCTTCCGGACGGGAGGACTCGCCCCAGGCGAGCCTCCAATTCGCGGGCCGGCCGTCGGCGCCCATCCCGAAGAGCCGCAGCAATCGCTCCCGAGGCACCTTTCCGTTCGCTTCCTTCGGAAGCGCATCGACGCAGACCATCCGCCTGGGCAGACAGGTCGGCTCGAATTTCTCGAGCAGGACCGCCTTCACGTCGGAAAGGAGAGCCCCTTCCGCTTCGGCCGCCCCCTTCGGATCCGGAACGGGAACGATGGCTGCCAGGAGCCGATGTCCGCGACCCGCTGGTGCGGGAACGGCCAGGACGGCGGCATCTTCGACACCGCTGCATTTCCGGATGCCATCCTCGACTTCCTGGATCCTGACGCGACGACCGCCGATCTTGACGATGCCATCCGCACGACCGAGATGGATGAAGCCGCCATCGGGCGCCGGCTCGATCAGATCCCCCGTCTCGAAGGGGCGCGTCAACTCGGGATGCAGGAAAGGGGAATCGACTCGCAGACGCCCCGTCTCGCCAACGGAGACCTGCACGCCAGGAAAGGGCTGCCAGGGTTCCGGATCTCCCGCGAACCGCATCCGCCAGGCGATCCCTCCGGTTTCGGTCGAGCCGAAGATCTCCGTCACGGCCAGCCCATGGCGCTCGTGGAAATCACGCGCGACGGAGTCGGGAAGAGGACCCGTCGACGAGAAGACCCGCCTCAGCTGCGCGAGGGATCGTCCGGCCAATGCCCCGAAGGCGCGGAGCTGGACGGGCACGCTCACGAGGATCGATGCACGATGGGTCCCGACGCAATGCGCCACCGCCGACGCGTGATGGGGCGTCTCACGCGAAAACGACGCACCGCGCATCAGGGGAAGCAGGATCGTGAAGAGCAGCCCGTAGATGTGGCCCGGCGCCACCGCGCCGACGATCCGATCTCCCGGAACCACGTCGAAGGTGCGGGCGAGTCCTTCCGCTTCCCCCAGGAGTTCCGCGCTCGTCTTGCGACAGGGCGTCATGGGGCCGGTCGTGCCGGACGTGTAGACGGTCGCGATGACACCCTCCCGCGGCACGATCGGCATGACCAGCGAGGGCTCCTCTGCTGACTCCCCGCTCCGAAGCATCCGTTCCGCTCGTTCCCCGTCGAGCTCGAGCAGGTCCGGGACACGAAGCGGGAAACCCGCCTCCGTATCGTGCAGCACGATCGCGGTCTCGGGGCGTTCGTGTACCGCCAGGACCGAATCCCGGCGTCCGTTCGGGGGGAGCGCGACGGCATGACCGCGATCGAGCGCAGCGAGAAACGCGGCGGCCATCGCATAACGGTCCTTCTCGAAGACCAGCAGGACCTGGGAACCGTCAAAGGCAGGCGGGAGCGCGCGCGAGATCCGCGCGGCATCCGAGAGCAGATCCGCCGCCGTCTTCGTACCCGCGTCTCCGAAGGCGACGATCGTGTCGGGGTCGTGATCTCCCAGCAGCTCGAACGCCGTCATCGGTCGATTCACCCTGGGTTCCGGGCGCTACTCCAGGACGCTGGCATCGGCTTCCGCACGGATGAAATCGGCCAACGTCTTGACGGAGAAGAAGATCTCGCGGTTCCGCTCGTCGTCGGGCGAAGTGGCGACGCCGAATTCTTCCTGGATCGCCAGTGCGAGCTCGAGGGCATCGATCGAGTCCAGACCGAGTCCTTCGACGAAGAGCGCTTCCTCCGTACGGATCTCGGCGGGATCGACGTCCTCGAGTGCCAGCGATTCCACAATGAGATTCTTGAGACGATCCTCGAGCGTTTCTGCCATCTTGTCCCTTGGGTTCCCGATCAGTCTGTCGATCCAGCCTTCGCTTCAGATTCCTGCCCGACTTTCGATCCGGCTTTCGACCCGGCTCCCGATCCGATTCGTCGGTCCTGTGCTTCGCTGCCGCAATCCCGTTCCATCGACCCGTCGCCGCGGGCATTTCGAGGCATTCCCGAACGGCGTCTGATCCGTTCGTGCCGATCGGCATAGCCGAGTTCCGAACGGATCCGATCGCAGACTATATCTCGAAGGGTGCGGCTGGACGACCCCGCATCCTCCGGTTCGACCGCCGGAAGCGCGCGGATCCGGAGACGCGGCACGGCGTCGACCCGGGAATAGAAACTCCGCCCACGTGAGAGCCAACGCGGCTCACACGTGATGACCAGCGGAACGATGGGCACGCCGGCCCGGACCGCGGCCTCGAAGGCGGTGCGCCCGAACGGGTGGAGCCCGCCTTCCGGCGATCGCGTTCCCTCCGGAAAGATGATCACCCGGAATCCCTTGCGCAGTCGGTCGACGATGTCGTCGACGACCTCGCCGACGTCGAAGGCATTCGGGGCCGCGCCCGCGAAATGGTAGGCCTGGGCAAGGAGCGGCCGCGCCCAGAAACTGGCGAAAAGTCCCGGTTTGACGGGAAAGACCAGGTGTTCCTCCGTGGCGAGCATCGCGCTGATATCGGTCAGAGTGGGGTGATTTGCCACCAACACGCAAGGGGTCTTCGGGATCTCGCCCTCCACCTTCCGCGGGTCGAAGTCCAGAATCCTCATCCACCGCAGCACGGCATGCATCGAACCGAAAGCGGTCTGCATGATCCACTGGAGCAGACGCGCCCGCCGGACGGGATCCCGGGTCGGAACCAGACTCAACAGGGCAAAAATGCCGTACCCGATCGGAGCCGTCGCGAAGTAGGTCGAAAGGACGACCGTCACGCCGACGAGTCGCAACCCGCGCGCCCAGCGAGCCAAGCGATTGCCCTCCCGGTTGGCTATGGATCTGGCGCAGAAGCCATTCCGCCGCGGCCGAACCTGGTCGTCGAACCTAGTCGAAGCGCTTCGCCGGTCAAGGTCCCGACGTCTCGCGCCGCCATCCCGCCGGTGAGGGCGCGGTGGATGGATCGGATCCAGGCGGGCGACGACGGCTGCGGTCACGAAGCGGACACGAAAGGACACGAAAGGAATCTCACGTGGGTGAAGTCTTCCCCCTCCGAGATCGAGCCGGATCCCCCTTCGATGTCATGGTCTGCGGAGCGGGCCTGGCCGGCCTGACCCTGGCCCGCCAGCTCCGGCGGGCCCACCCGGATCTCGACATCCTGGTCGTCGACCGGCTGACACGCCCCCTGCCGATCGCGACCCACAAGGTGGGGGAGTCGAGCGTCGAGCTCGGCTCACGCTATCTCGAGGACATCGGCCTCCGGGAGTATCTCGTCGAACACCACCTCTTCAAGTTCGGACTCCGATTCTTCCCCGGCGGCGGATCGCTCCCCCTTCAGCAGCGTGCGGAACTGGGGCCGGCCCAGGAACCGATCGTTCCCTCCTACCAGATCGATCGGGGCCGCTTCGAGAACGACCTGCGTCGGATGATCGAGGAGGACGGCGTGACACTGCTCGAGGGGGTCAAGGTCGGTGCCATCGACCTCCGTCCCGGCGACGAGCCCCATGAAGTCGAACTGCAGCGGTTGCCCGGAAGCGGCGGAGCCGGGGGACCGGATCGCGAGGGCGGCGAAAGGACCCGGGTCCGCTGTCGCTGGCTCGTCGATGCGAGTGGACGCGCCTCGCTCCTGCGAAAGCGACTCAAGCTGACCCGCGGCACCCGGCATGCCGCCAACGCCAGCTGGTTCCGGGTTGCGGGGAAGCTCGACATCACCCAGCTCGTCGACCCGGAAGAGCGCGAATGGCATGACGCCCAATGGGCCCCCCATCGCTGGCGCTCGACCAACCATTTCATGGGCCCCGGCTACTGGGCCTGGGTGATCCCGCTCTCCTCGGGCAATACGAGCCTCGGTGTCGTCGTTCACGACAGCCATTTCCCTTTCGAGCAGGTCCGCAACCTCGAGAACACGCTCTCCTTCCTCGAGGAGAACGAGCCCATTCTCCACCGGGCGATCACGGCGCCCGGCTCACCCCACGCGATCCTCGATTTCGGGTGCCTCAAGGGATACAGCCACAACGTGGCCCGCAGCTGGTCGGCCGATCGCTGGGCGATCGTCGGTGAGGCCGGCGCCTTCGTCGATCCCTTCTACAGCCCCGGAACCGATTTCATCGCCTATGCGAACTCGTTCACCGGAGAGATGATCCGCCTCGATCTCGAAGGGGGGCACGATCTCGTGAATCGCGCGCGGGAGCTGAGCGCGCTCTATCGCTCGCTCGTCGGCGGCGGCGTCGATCTCTATCGCGACGCGGCCCCGGTCTACGGACATTCCGACGCATTGCTCGCCAAGGTCTACTGGGACAACTTCAGCTACTGGTCCTACCCGTGCCAGCTCTACATGCAGGGGCTCTACCGACTGAGTGGCGAAGCGATGGCCGGACTCGTGCCCCTGGGCGAGCGCTTCGCGGCTCTCACGAAGCACATGCAGCGCCTCTTCAGCGCCTGGGCGGAGTGGACGCCGGCCCCTTCGCGACCCGGCTTTCGGGGCATGCCGGGCTTCCCCTCGGTCCTGATCGATGCCCATCTCGCCCTCCAGAACGAATGGAATCCCGAGGAGACCCTCGCCTACGTCCGGATGCGGCTCGAACAGGCCGAGGAAATCGCGGGCGAGTTGTTGTTGCGCGTGATGGATGAGGTCGGAGCCGAGCGGGTCGACGCGCTGGTCGAAAGGGTCGGTGCCGCCGACTGGGGAATCCGCATCGCGGAGGAACGCGTCGCGGCGACCGGTACGATCGGCCTCGCACGCCGCCGCGCGCTTCGTCCCCTGGCTCGCGACGTCGAACGAACCCTGGGTCGGCCACCGGGGAACCTCGACGCGGCCACGATCCGGCGCGTCCTCGGGCCGATCGTCGAAGCCACCCCTGGCTCCGAAGCGCCAGCCACCGGACGCCCGACGGCTGCGACCGGACCCGTCGAAGGGCCCCGCCCGTGAACGATCGTGGGGAATCGCCGGATCCCGCAGACAGACTGCTCGTGCTGCTCGGTGGGAAATGGGTCGCTGCCGCGATCTCGGCCGCCGCTTCCCTCGGAATCGCCGATGCCCTCGGCCCGGGACCGCTCCGTCTCGAAGAGCTCGCTGCTCGAACCAGGTGCCAGCCACAAGCCCTCGAACGATTGATGCGGGTCCTGGTCGGCGAAGATCTCGTGAGGGAGGAGAGCGGCGTCGGATACGCGCTGACGGAGATGGGAGCGCTGCTCGCCCGTGGCCGGCTCGGTGAGCTCGCCACCTTCGTGGGCTCGCCCTTCAGCTGGGATCCCTGGTCGGCCCTGGCGGATTCCGTGCGATCGGGAGAGTCGGCTTTCGCCAAGCGACATGGCCTTCCTCTCTTCGACTATCTCGATCATCATGGCGATCAGGCCGATCTCTACCACGCCGCGATCGACGCCTTCTCGAAACGGGAGGCCCGAGCGCTCGCCGAAGCGTTCGACTTCTCGCCCGTCTCGCGGGTGGCCGACATCGGCGGCGGTCGCGGGACCCTCCTCATCGAGGTCCTGTCGCGCTGGCCCCATCTCGAGGGCGTCCTGGTCGAACGGCCGGCCGCGGCGGAACAAGCCCGGGCGGCGCTGGCCCGGGCGGGCCTCGATCAGCGATGCGATACGCGGGTGGGCGATTTCTTCGAGTCCGTTCCCGGCGACGTCGAGGTCTGCATCCTGATGCACATCATCCACAGCTGGGACGATCCGACCTCGATCGATCTTCTCGATCGCTGCCGGCAGGCCGTAGGGCCCGACGGAACGGTTCTCGTCGTCGAGGGCCTCGTCGTGCCCGATGGGCGCCGGGATCTCACGAATCTGTTGGATCTCGAGATGCTCGTCCTCTGCGGCCCGGGCCATGAACGACGGAAGCCCGAGATGCGACGGCTGTTCTCGGCAGCCGGCCTGAAGCTCGAAAGGGCCGTCCCTTTGACCGCGGGGGTGAGA
>DRKE01000011.1 GCA_011051925.1 Deltaproteobacteria bacterium | reverse complement strand
GTCCCCCGCCGCCGAAACCGCCCCCCATTCCCCCATGTCTTCCGGATCCGCCCATCGAGCCCATGAAGAGGAAGGGGAGGAACCCCAGACGCGAGGAGAAGATGAAGAAGAGGAGGAAGAGGCCGAAGATCAGCTGCAATGGGCTCGCTTCCCGTTTTCGCCGGACGGGCGAACGGATCTGCCCCTCGAGATAGGGGCGGAGGTCGATCTCGGGATTCGTGATGCGGGCGATCTGGTAGACACCCACGACGATGCCGCCGTCGAAGTCACCGGCCCGGAAGAGCGGCGTGATCGCTTCATCGATGATGCGCTTCGCGTAGGCGTCGGTGAGCGCGCCTTCCAACCCCTGGCCGACTTCGATGCGGACCTTCCGTTCCTTCCTGGCGACGAGCAGAAGGACGCCGTTGTCGGCTTCCTCGCTTCCGAGTCTCCATTGGTCGACGATCCGGATCGATGCCTGCTCGATCGTCAGGCCTCCGAGGTCCGGAAGCGTGAGGACGGCGAGCTGGGTTCCGCCGGCCTCATGGAGGTAGCGGAGAGCCGCTTCGAGCTGCTGGCGGGTCGTGGGGGAAAGGAGGCCCGCGAGGTCGGTCACGGCCGATCGCAGCGGGGGGACCTCGAAAGCCGCGGCCGAAGCATCTCCGGCGGGAGATCCGGTCGCGAGAAACGCCGCGAGCAGAAGGCCTGCCCATTTCGGGATCGGGATTCTCCGGAGCGGTCGGAGCGGCCGCGCGGGCATCACCTAGAACTGGACCTCGGGCGCTTTCTCGACGGCTTCCTGTTCCGCTTCCTCGAGGGCCCATTGGGGCATCTTCTCGTGGTGGTAGATGAGGGCGTTCGTCCAGCTCGTCGGTGGGACCGTGAGGAGATCGTTCAGCCGCTTGATCGCTTCGATGTGTCGCTGGCGCGCGATGGTGATGCGATTCTCGGTGCCCTCGAGCTGGGCCTGGAGCTCGCGGAAATTCCGATCGGCTTTCAGTTCCGGGTAGCGCTCGGCGACGACCATCAGTCGGCCGAGGGCCTGGCTGAGACTTCCCTGGGCCTGTTGGTATTCCCGGATCTGTTCGGGGGTCGCCTTCGAGGGATCGATCGTCACGCGAGTCGCGTTCGCCCGGGCATTGATCACGGCCTCGAGGGTTTCCCGCTCGTGTCCCGCATAACCCTTCACCGTATTCACCAGGTTGGGGATCAGGTCGGCGCGCCGCTTGTACTGGTTCGTGACCTCGGCCATGGTGGCCTCGACCTGGTTCACTGCGCGGGGAATCGATTGGATGCCACAACCGGAAAGGCCGGGCAGGAGCAGCAGAAGAACGAAACCGGGCACGAGAAGACGGGTTCGGATCGTCGTCATCTTGATACATTCCCCCTCGGTGGGCCGGGAATGTAGCAGGCGGGCGAGGGAGGGCCGGGCCGATCAGGCGTCGCCGGCGAGTTTCCTGAAGATCGACTCCGGCGAGACCCTTTTCGAGGTGTCCCCGGTGAGCGATCGCAGACGACGGACCAGGGTGGGAAGGACCGCCCGGGGTTCGATCCCGCGCGCGACGAGTTCCTCTGGAAGGATCTTCTCGGTCACGACGCACATCTGGTCGCGGTCGATCGCATGGGCCTCGAGCCCCGCCTTCTTGAGGGCCAGCCGGATCGTTCCTCGGGCCTCGAGGCGACTGAGATCACTCTCTGCTTCGAGCACCTCACAGGCCAGTTCGAAGACAGCGGACGCGCTCATCGCCGGATCTCGCGGGTCCGGGTCGCCACCGGGGGCACCGCATGGCACGGTCTCGTCATCGGGGCTCCTGCTCCGTGCCGCCGGCGCGTCGAGCGGGTTCGAAGCGCGCCCGATAGAAACCGGGCGGGAAGAAGGCCAGCCACATCGACGCCGCGGCTTCGATTCCGAGAAAGGATCCGAGGGCGACGACGGGGCCGGACGTCGCGATCTCGGGACCGCCGACGGCCAGGGAGACCGCGGCGATCACATAGAACAGCACGATGGCGCTGGCGCTCATGCCCCAGAGCAGGAATCGATGGGTCGTGAGGGGATCGGAAAGTCCCAGGGACAGTCGCCTTCGCATCATGTCGCCGTAGCGGAGCGATTCGAAGGCGGCCCATCCGGCGCTGGACGCACGGACGCCGAAGCCGAGCCAGAACCAGGGATTCGATCCGTCGAGCAGGGAAAAGAGACGGGTCGAGGCGAACTGGCCGATGAGGCTGATCGTCAGTCCGAGAACGGCGAGCACGACCAGGGTCCGCGCCCAGCTCAGGGTCGGCCGGAAGACCTGCCAGGTGAACGCCCAGAGGGCCGTGGCGCCGATGTCGAGTGACACGAGGGCGATCGCCTGGACGGGGACGGCCAGGACCGATCCCTGTCGTTCGAGGGCATGTCCGAGCACGACGAGCGGCTGCCCGAACCCGCCCCCACCGAGAAAGGCGACGCCGATCAGGAGCGCGGGAAGGCGGTCTTCTCCACGCCGCATGACCAGTCGGGAGCCGATCACGAGGCTCGTCAGGGAAAAAAGGCCTGGGCCCAGGAGCGCGAGAAACGACACGAAACATCTCCTCGAAGGACATTGCCGACATCGGCCTCCCCGCAGCGGGGCTTGATGTGGCAGAGGATCTGCGACGGGGGATCGAAGAGCAGGATGCCGAGAGGCGGGTCCACGAGCCTACGGACCGATGTGGAGCCCGACTGGGCACGATAGGCTCTGGGGCGGAAGGAAGGTCGGGTCCCCGCGCCGGGCGTCCTCGGTCGCGTCGGGCGGGGCCGACGGGAGGCAACCACGTTGAAAGCCGCGATCGAGCGGGCCTTCCGGGAACGCTTCGGGACGGATCCGGAACATGTCGTCCGCTCTCCGGGGCGCGTGAACCTGATCGGCGAGCACACCGACTACAATGACGGGTACGTGCTGCCCGTGGCGATCGATCGCGCGATCTGGTTGGCCCTGCGCCCACGGCGCGACGGCCGGGTCCGTCTCCATTCGCTCGACGAGCCCGATCCCGTGGATTTTTCGATCGATGCTTTCGGGCCGTCGGGCGAGGGTTGGGCGGAGTACGTGAAGGGGATGACCCGGGCGCTGCTCGATTCGGGCCGGAAGCTCGTCGGTTGGGAGGGTGTTCTCGCCTCCGGGATTCCCATCGGTGCGGGCCTTTCATCGTCGGCCGCGCTCGAGATGGCCGTGGCTGCGGCCTTCGCGGCGGTATCGGGGTTCGCCTTCGAGGCGGACGCCATGGCCCGGCTGGGGCAGGTCGCGGAGAACGACT
Organism: Deltaproteobacteria bacterium; assembly: GCA_011051925.1. Taxonomy (GTDB): domain Bacteria; phylum Myxococcota_A; class UBA9160; order UBA9160; family UBA4427; genus UBA4427. Next base: position 1,029 of record DRKE01000011.1, on the reverse strand, counting down.
GGGTGGGCGCACGGACGGGGATCATGGATCCGATGATCGTCGCGCAGGGCCGTGCGGGACATGCATTGTGGATCGATTGCCGGAGCCTCGAGCGTGCGGCGGTTCCGCTTCCCCGTGGCGTCGCGATCCTCGTGATGGATACGGGAACGCGACACGACCATGCGAGTTCGGGATACAACGATCGCCGGGCGGCCTGCGAAAGGGCGGCCGGTCGTCTGGGCGTTTCCCATCTCCGGGATCTCTCCTCGAAGGACTTCGAGACACGGGCCGGCATGCTCGCGGCCACCGACCGTCGTCGTGCTCGTCACGTCGTCCATGAGAACGAACGGGTGCTGGCCATGCTGGACGCGATGCGCGGAGGGGACGTCGAGGCGATGGGGCGGCTGATGGACGAAAGCCACGAGAGCCTGGCAAGGGATTTCGAGGTGACGAATCGGGCGCTCGACGCGATGGTCCGGATCGTGCGGAGCCGTCCCGGATGTCGGGGTGCCCGCATGACGGGAGGCGGCTTTGGCGGATGCGCGATCGCCCTGGTCGACGCGGCCCGGGCCGAGGCGATCGGCGAGGAGGTGCGCGACGCCTGGGAGGCGGCGATGGGAGGGCGGCCGGAGGTCTTCGTCACGCGCGCCTCGAAGGGGACGAGTCTGGTCTGACCAGGGGCCGCGAAGGACGGACCGGGTCCGGAGAGCCCTGTCATGTGACGTGAAGAGATCCGGAGGGATCCCGACAAGATGGGGCTGGATGTCGGGTTCTTCCGGGATGCTGGGGCAATCTGGCTCGTCGAGCGGGGTGGGGGTGCCCTGGAGCGGGTTTCGAACGGCATGGATGTTGCTCGCTTTCTGGATGGGGGTGCAGCTCGTGCCCGGGGGGAGGTCAGGAGGAAGATGTCGTCGGGATTTCGTCGGTCAGGCTCGCGGCTGATGGCGGGGGGTGCCGAGTCCGAGGCCCTCGATGGTTGGCTGCATCCGGACTTCGTTCCGGTTGCCAATACGTTGCGTCAGCTCGTGCGGCGGTATGAAGGCGGAGCGG
>DRKE01000010.1 GCA_011051925.1 Deltaproteobacteria bacterium | reverse complement strand
TGGAGGAGCGCCGGGCCCTGCTGAGCCATGTGACCGCGCTCCGCCGGGGAGAAAGCCCTTCGGGTTCCCCTCCGGAGCGTCGGCGGCGGTCTCCGGGGCGCGGGAATCAGCGCTCGAGGAAGGGAACGAGGACCTTGAAGGCGAGCAGGAATCCGAGAAAAAAATAGAGTCCCTGCAGCGGGTTGCGCGGCATGTCGAATGGATTCCTGAAATTGTCCCGAAGCCGCCCGGGGGGGCATCCGCCCCGGGCTTTCCGAGGGCTTTCCAAAGCCAACGCAAGAACCGTGCGCGAGCGTGGCCGGGGACGATCCGGCCAGGCGGCGGACATCGAGCCCCCGCCCTCGCGTCGACGCCGCGCCGGGTTGGCGCGACACCTGCCGGTCGACGCCTGCCGGGCCGTCCGTTCCGGAGGCGAGTCCGGAGGAAGGGATTTGTCCCGAGAGGGAAAAAGCCGACCGTCGATGCTTCAGGTGCGGGCGGTTTCTTCCGGGCGGGCGCCGATCCGCGAGATGGCGACGGTCAGCAGGAGACCCAGGCCCAGGCTGGCCAGGGCGGCGGAGGCTTCCGCGGCGCTCGGTGTGAAGCGTTCGACGGGCCAGTGCTCGACAGGGACCTTCGGCTGTGCGGACCCGGGCGTCGCCGGATCGTGGTAGTCGAATCCGGGCCCGGGCGGGACGGGTCGCTGGAAGGGATAGAGACCGACCACCGCGCCGAGCAGCAGGCCGAGGAGCAGGCCGAGCGTCGGCTTTTCGTAGCGATCGAGCAACCAGCGCAGGGTATTGCTGACCCCGACGACCCCCAGGACGACACCGATACCGACCGGGATGACGACATGCATCGAGGCCATCACCCGGGTGGGATCGAATCCCGCCGGGCCGATCAGTCCCTGTTTCAACTCATCGATCGCGCCGAGGATCGGTTCGTATTGTCCGAGCAGGAGCAGCAGATAGCCACCGGAGATTCCCGGCAGGATCATTGCCGAGGCACCGGCGAGTCCCGAGAGCAGCAACAGGGGCGTGCTCGCCCGCGCGGCATTGCCCGCCGGGTCCGAACCCAGGGCCATGACGACCATCATCAGGAAGGCCGCGGCCGCGGCGATCCAGACGCTCCGCGTGATCGGTCGGGCCAGTCGCCAGACGAGGGGGAGGCCGCCCAGGGTCAGGCCGATGAAGAAGCTGTACATCAGGGGGCGTTGATGGATGACCAGCGCACGCGTCGGGCCCGCCAGCAGTCCGATGGCGAGGAGCGCCGAACCCCCGATCGTCGCGAGGACGACGAGAGCGCGGGTCGTGAAGCGCAGGACCGTCACGTCGGCGATCGCGCTGATGAAGCTCGGGTAGACGCCGACGGCGAGCAGCATCGTTCCGCCGCTGATGCCCGGAACCAGATTGGCCAGACCCATCAAGACGCCGCCCACGACGCCACGCGGCACGAAACGCGAGATCGGCTCCCCGATCGGGGACGGGACCGGGCGCGAACCCTGCATCGCGTCGCGCGAGCCGGTCGGGTCCGGGTGGTCATCCCCCTTTGCCGCCGGTCTGCCGGTCCACCTGTCGTCGCCCGAGGAATCCCCCATCCCAGGCTGACTCTAGCAGGCCGGGGAAGAACCGACTGCCGTCGCGCGGCGCGCCTGCGAACCGACCGGATCGTCGATGATCGCGAGGCCTTCCCGGAGTCCGGCCCTGGCGGTCGATCGATCATCGGAAGGGCCGGAACGCCCCGTTCCGGGTTCGCTCCGGCGTTCTTCCGCGGCCTGCTAGGATTCGATCCGACGGCGATCGCGGGGGTCCCGACCCGGCCGACGATCGCCGTTCGGAGAGGGCTGCGCCGCTGGAGGAACCGAGCTGGATCGGTCGCGGCGGATCTTGGGTGGCAGACGGGGGGCCTCCAGAACGTGTGTGGAAGAATGACGTTGACCCGTTCGGGGGACGAGATCGCGGTCTGGTTTTCCCTCGAGCAGGCCGGCGGGGGGATCTGCGGGCCCGACGGGGCCCGCCTCCGGCCGCGGTACAACCTGGCGCCTTCGCAGCCCGTGCTCACCGTGGTCGCGAGTCGTGGCGGACGGCTGGCCTGCTGGAAGGCGTGGGGGCTCGTTCCGCCCTGGGCCGGCGTGGGATCCGCCGCTTCGGGCTTCTTCAACGCGCGTTCGGAAACGGCGGAGCGGAAGCCGGCGTTCCGGGCCACCTGGAAGCGACATCGTTGTCTGGTCGTGGCGGACGGGTTCTACGAGTGGACGCCGAGGCGGCGGGGCCATCGAGCCTTCCATTTCAGGCCGGCAAAGGCGCCGCTCCTGGCTCTCGCAGGGCTCCATGAGCCGGAATCCGGGAGCTGCACGGTCCTGACGACCCGGGCCAACCCGGATCTCGATACGATCCACGATCGCATGCCCGTCATCCTGGCGCCGGCCGATTTCGACACCTGGCTCGATCCGGCAACGAAGCCCGAGGATCTCGCCGTCCTCGCGAAGCCGGCGCCGAGGGGAACTCTCGAGCGTCGAGCGGTGGGGCGCTTCGTCCACGACCCGAGGGTGGACGACCCGCGTTGCCTGCTTCCCGCCTCGGCGGACGTGTCGGATTGCGACGGGGACGCGGCTTCGCGCCAGGGCGAACTCTTCGCTTCTTCCGGGGGCTCGTCCGAGTGACCCGGAATCGTTTCCGCAGGGGGCTGCATCGCGCCTGCATCGCCCTCATCGCGCTTCTCTACGTTTTCTCGATTCCCTGGTACCGCGACGGCGAAGCGCCGCTTCGGATCTGGTTCGGCCTGCCCGACTGGGTCGCCGTCGCGTTGTTCTGTTATGTGGCTGTCGCCGTCCTGAACGCGATCGCCTGGAGTCTGGTCGACGTGTCCGATGGATCTCCGGAGGAGACAGGCGCGGATGCCGATCCGAGGACACGTCGATGAGATTCGGAGTCTGGGGGATCGTCACGCTCATCCTCTATCTCGCGGCCCTGGTCGTGGTCGCGGAGCTGGCGCGCAGGGCGAGGCGCGACGCGTCGCCGGCCGATCATTTCCTGGCAGGTCGGACGCTCGGGACCTTCGTGCTCTTCCTGACCCTCTATGCGACCGCCTATAGCGGAAACTCGTTGCTGGGATATCCGGGAGCGGCCTACCGCGAGGGCTACTCGTTCATCATGGCGACCGGATTCATGATGGCGATCATCGTCGTATTCCATCTGCTCGTTCCCCGGCTTCGCCCGCTCGCGATCCGGCATGCCTTCGTGACGCCCGGAGACTATCTCGAGTTGCGCTTCGGGGGGCCGTGGGCCCGTCCGCTACGGCGGGCGGTGGCCTTCCTGATGGTCCTGGCCCTCGCGAATTTCCTGCTCGCGCAACTGAAGGCGATGGGCGACGTCGCGAGTGTCGTGACGGACGGGCGGATTCCCTATGCGGGCGGCGTGATCGGGTTGGCGGCCGTCATCCTGTTCTACGAAACGCGCGGCGGAATGCGCGCCGTGGCGTGGACGGACGCGGCCCAGGGCATCGCCATGGTCGTGGGGCTGGCAGCGCTCTTCGGCTGGCTTCTCTTCGAGGCGGGGGGCCTCGGGGAAGTGACGCGGGCCGTGGCCGAACGTCGACCGGCGGCGGTGGCCATTCCCTCGACGACCGTATGCATTCGTTGGATGAGCACGCTCGTCCTGATGGGATTGGCCAGCGTCCTCTATCCCCAGGCCATCCAGCGGGTCTTCGCCGCCAGGGACGGCCGGTCGTTGAAGCGCTCTTTTGCTGCGATGAGTTTCATGCCCCTCGTCACGACGCTCGTCGTCACCCTGATCGGCGTGGCCGCGATCGCGCGATTCGAGATCTCCGAGGCGGTCGCGGCGGACGAGGTGGTTCCACGTCTGCTGCACGACTGGGGCTCGGGGGGCGGCATCGGGAGCTGGGCGGCATTGCTCGTCTTCCTGGGCGCGCTTTCCGCGATCATGTCCACGGCCGATTCATGCCTGTTGTCCCTGGGATCGCTGCTTTCCCGGGATCTGCTCGGACGGGGCGGGCGGGACGCGAAGGCCACGGCCCTGGGCAAGCGGCTGGCCGCTTTGATCCTGATCGCGACGATCCCCTTTGCGCTCTGGCGCGACCTGACGCTTTGGCGCCTGATCGAACTCAAGATGGAGCTGCTGATCCAATGTGTCCCCGCCTTCCTGATCGCCCTGCATTGGTCTCGTCTGCGGGCGGGGCCGGTCTTTGCGGGCATCGTCGTCGGGACCCTCTTTTCCGTCGGGCTGACCTTGAACGGCGTGACCCTCGGAGGCCTGCACGTCGGGGTCGCGGGCTGCCTGCTGAACGCGGCGATTGCCGTGATCGGCTCCCTTTTCGGGACCGGGAACGAGCCGGAATGGGTGGGGTTGGCGGAGGTGCCCAGCGTCGCTGCCGTCCTGACGCGCAACTGATCTGCAAAAGACGGAAATCCGATCGGCGGCGCCCAGGTTTCCTGCGAGATCCGGGCGCCCGGCCCCACATCCATCCAGAAGTCCGGACGGGAGCCCCGTCGCGGGCGGGCTGGAGTCGTGATGATCCTGTGGCTGGGTGTTCTCTGTGTCGCCTGGACGAGTTTTGAACTCGCGCGGCTCTGGCACGCCAGTCAGGTCGGGGATCGATCCCTCGAGTCAGCGCTCCGATCGGCGGTCTGCCCGCGGAGCGGGGCGGCGCGCGGGGGAATGAAACGGTCCCGGCGGATCTCCGCATGGGACGAGCGGGGCCGGCCGGTCTTCGTGGAAGATCTCGGTCAGCCCTGACGCTCCGCCTTTCGCTATTTTCCGGCGATGAACGCCGACCCGGAATCCAATCCGCTCCTGATGGCCGGCCAGCTCCCGCGCTTCGACCTGCTCGAGGTCGACCAGGTCGAGGTCGGGATCCGGCAGCTTCTCTCCGAACTCGAAGCCGAACTCGATCGGATCGAGACCGCGGCGCCGCCGACCTGGGACGGTCTGGTCGAGCCTCTGGAATCCATTTCCGAGCGACTGGGGTTCGCCTGGGGCCTCGTCGGTCACCTCATGGGCGTCAAGAACAGCGACGCGCTGCGCGAGGCGCATGCCCGTGTCCAGAAGGACGTCGTGGCCTTCGGGCTGCATCTGGCCCAGAGTCGACCGATCTTCGAGGGGCTCGAGAAGATCCGGACGGGCGCCGGCTTCGAGGATCTCGATCCGGTGCAGCAGCGAATCGTCGAAACCCTCCTGCGGGAGGCCCGGCACGCGGGCGTGGGACTCGTTCTGGACGCCCGGGATCGCTTCAACGAGATCCAGGGGGAACTCGCCGGGCTGGCCACGACCTTCAGCAATCACGTCCTCGATGCCACGCGCTCCTTCGGGATCCTGATCCGCGATCCCGAAGAGATGGCGGGGACACCCGGGAGCCTGCGCCAGTTGGCGGCACAGAAGGCCCGTGAGAGCGGGGAGACCCACGCCACGGCGGAAGCGGGGCCGTGGCGGCTCACGCTCGACGCACCGGTCCTGATGCCCTTTCTCGAACATGGCGAGTGTCGTCGCCGGCGCGAGGAGCTGTATCGCGCCCATGTGACGCGAGCCAGTCAGGGAGAACTCGACAATGGACCGCTGATCGGACGGATCCTGGATCTCCGTTCGGAGATGGCCGGGATGTTGGGATTCGAGAGCTATGCGGCGTTGTCGATCGATTCGAAGATGGCGCCCGACGTTGCGGCCGTCGACGATCTTCTCGAACGATTGCGGGAGGCCTCCTGGGATGCCGCCGTGGCCGATCTCGAGGCCTTGCGCAGGCATGCCGCGCGCAGGGGCGAGGCGGAGGAAGCGATCGAGCTGTGGGACGTGGCCTTTCATGCGGAAAGGCTGCGGGAGGAACTCTTCGGCTATTCGGAGGAGGAGCTGCGTCCCTACTTCCCCCTCCCGCGTGTGCTCGAGGGCCTCTTCGCCCTGGCGGGCCGCCTCTTCGGAATCTCGATCGTTCCGGCGGACGGAGAGACGAGTGTCTGGCATCCCGATGTCCGCTTCTTTCGCGTCCTCGGCGGAGAAGAGGGCGAGCCGCTCGCCGCCTTCTTCCTCGATCCCTACAGCCGACCGGGCGACAAGCGGGGCGGCGCATGGATGGATGAATGCCTCGGTCGCAGCCACCGGGGGGTCGAGACACCGGTCGCGTATCTCATCTGCAATCAGTCCCCACCCGTCGACGGACGGCCCTCGCTGATGTCCTTCGACGAGATCCAGACGCTCTTCCACGAGTTCGGCCATGGACTCCAGCACATGCTGACACGGGTCGAGCACGGCCTGGCGTCCGGGATCCGGAACATCGAATGGGACGCGGTCGAATTGCCGAGTCAATTCATGGAGAACTGGTGCTACCACCGCGAGACGCTGATCGGACTGTCCGGTCATTTCGAAACCGGCGAGCCCCTGCCCGAATCGCTTTTCGAGAAGATCCGGGTCGCGAGAACCTTTCGCGCCGGGAGTCGGATGCTGCGGCAGGTCTATTTCTCGATGCTCGATCTCGCCCTCCATGGCGCGGAGCGGGCTCGCTCGCATGAGGATCCCTTCGAACTCCAGCGTCGCGTGGCCGAGCGGACGACGGTCCTTCCGCCCCTGCCGGAAGATCGCTTCCTCTGCAGCTTCGGGCACATCTTCGCAGGCGGATACGCAGCGGGGTACTACAGCTACAAATGGGCGGAGGTGCTCTCGGCCGATGCCTTTTCCGCCTTCGAGGAAGCCGGACTCGACGATCCTGGCGCCATCGCCGAGATCGGGCGCCGCTTCCGGGAGACCATCCTGGCCCTCGGTGGAGGAACGCCGCCGATGGTCGTCTTCGAGCGGTTTCGCGGCCGACCGCCGTCGCCCGAGGCCCTGTTGCGCCACGCCGGACTGCTGGATGAGCCGGCGGCATGAGGCGGAAGGCGGGTCCAGCAGGAGCGGAGGGAGGCGGGGCCACCCGGGAGGAAGCACGCCCATGAGCGGATGGCAGCCGGTCTACCGGGTGGTCCGTCGGATTCCTTCGGGTCGGGTCGCGACCTACGGTGAGGTCGCCGCATGGGCGGGGATGCCCGGTGCGGCGCGACAGGTCGGATGGGCGCTCGCGGCCCTCGGACCACGGGATGACGTGCCATGGCATCGCGTGATCAACGCGGAGGGGCGGATCAGTCCCCGCGGCGGGCCCGAGATCGAGGACCTCCAGCGAGCGATGCTCGAGTCCGAAGGGGTCCTTTTCGGTCCCGGTGGCCGCGTGGATCTCGCCCGGTTCGGCTGGAAACGGGCGGGGCGGCCGATGGAAAGGGCAATGAAGATGAAGAAGCAGAGGAAGGGAGCGTCGGCATGATCAAGCTCGCGATCGATTTCGAGAATCCGGGCAAGGAATGGTGGCGGAGTGGGGGGCAGGAGCTCTGGGACTCGATCACCGAAGGGTTCGACAACAATGACGTCGCGGTCGACGAATCGATCGCGGAATCGTGGCTGGCCGCCGCGGCCGAGATTCCCGGATGGTCCGGGGGACCCGAGTGGGCTCCGCATCCCGTCTGCCTGAAGCCCGTCGACGAGGACGAGGTCGTTTGAACGAAAAGCGTCCGCGCCTCCCGCCGGACTCGCCGGTGCTGGAACTGGCCGACGCGATCCGGCTGAGGGGAGGACGCGTGATCATCGTGGGCGGTTGGGTCCGGGACCGCCTGCTCGGAAAAGTCTCTCACGACCTCGACCTGGAAGTCTTCGGGGTTTCCCGGGCATCGCTGTCCGAATGGCTGGGTGACTTCGGCTTCTCCCCTCCGGTCGGGCGTCGATTCCCCGTCTGGCGGCAGACGCGGCTGGGGATCGACGTGGGCTTTCCGCGCGGAGGAACCGAGGCGATCGATCCGGGTGTGCGTCCGGAATCCGCCGATGCAGACGACCCTCGATCCCTGGCGCGGGCCTTCCGCGCGGCGGCGCGGCATCGGGATCTGACCATCAACGCGATCGGTTGGGATCCCCTCGCCGACCGGCTCTTCGATCCCTTCGAGGGCCGATCCGACCTGGCGGCCGGGCGGCTTCGTGCCGTCGATGAATCGACCTTCGGCGCGGATCCGCTCCGGGTGTTGAGGGTCGCGAGACTCCATGCGGAGCTGGCGGCCGATGTCGACCCGACCCTGCGCCGGCTCTGCCGGGAGGTCGAGCTGGACTCTCTTCCGGTCGAGCGGATCGCCGGGGAGCTGCGGCGACTGTTGATCGAGGGGGCCAGGCCCTCGAGCGCCTTCGAATTCCTGGCCGAGGTCGGTCAGCTGGAGGTCTTCGGTCCCCTCGCGCGACTTCGCGGGATTCCCCAGGATCCCCGCTGGCATCCGGAAGGAGATGTGTTCGTTCATACGCTCCAGGTCGTCGATCGCGCGGCGGAGATCGCGCGGCCGCTTCCGGAAGGGCAGCGGGAAGCGCTCCTTCTTGCGGCACTCTGCCATGATTTCGGCAAGGCGCAAGAGACGCGGGTCGAGGGCGATCGGATCCGGGCGCATGGGCACGAGGCGACGGGCGCCGACATCGCACGGGACTGGCTGGCCCTTCTGCGGCTGCCCGATCGACTCGTTCGCGCTGTCGGGGCGCTGGTGGCGAATCATCTGGCCCCCATGCATCTGCCGCGACAGGACGCGGGCGCGGGGGCCTATCGGAGATTGGCGCGGAAGCTCGCGCTCGCCGGTGTCACGGTCGTCGATCTCGAACGCCTCGCCCGGGCGGATCATCTGGGCCGCGAGGCCGAGGGCAGGCCGGCCGCCGGTTTTCCGGAAGGGCAGCGGTTTCTCGAAGCCGCAAGGGCCGCCGGGGTCGGCGAAGGCGTCCCTCCGGACGTCGTCTCGGCTTCGTGTCTGCTCGAAGCCGGGATCGAGCCGGGGCCGCGCCTGGGTGAACTCCTGGCGCGGTGTCGGGAGATCCAGGACGAGATCGGATCGCGGGATCCCGAGGCGATCCTGGAGCGGGTCATGGATCGGACACGCCCGGACGGGGGCGCTGGACAGGACTAACGGAGCAGCCGGGAGCGCTCGCGCGCCGCCGGCTTGCGTTGGAAGAAACGACAGGTCTCGCCCGATGATTCGAGAACGACGTCCGACGGAAGCCGCGCGGATCGGAACTCGTAGGCGCGACATCCGCGCGGTTGATCGGCCTGCCACGTCACGAAATAATGGATGCAGTGCAGGCAATCCGGTCGGTCGTCTCGTCTGCCCATCGCTTCAGCGCGCCAGTTCAGCCATCAGCGCGAACATTTCGATCGGCCCGGGTGGTGGAGAGGGGTCTCCGAACTCCCGATAGAGCGTCAGGACGTTGACCGCGATCCGCTCGGAATCCAACCAGGCCGAGTAGTCACCGAGGCGGATGTCGAGGGCGGCTTCCCGGGCGGACAGTCCGGCGTCGTAGCGTTTCCGGGCCTCGTCACGGACATAGACGAGATAGTCTCGCACGGCGAGCGCGCCCTTGACGTCGGTCAAGGGTCCGTGTCCGGGTACGATGACCCGGGGTTCGAGGGCGGCGATCTTCTCGCAGGCATCGATCCAGTTCGCGACGGGGCCTTCCCACATGATCGGTGTTCCGTCGATGAAGAGGATGTCCCCGGTGAAGATCGCGCCGGCGTCGGGAACATGGACGATGACGTCACCCCGGGTATGGGCGGGCCCGACCTCGATCAATTCGACCCGTCGATCTCCGACCCGGAGATCGAGCTGTCCGTCGAAGGTCTCCGTCGGAGGGGTGAGGGTGATGCCCTCGAATTCGAAGGCGCCGAAGGCCCGTCGCAGGAATGCGCCGGCCGCGCCGAGTCCGTCTGCGCCTTCGAGCAAGGCGGCCATGACCGAGGGGGTGACCGCATCCATCTCCTCGGCGCTGGCCGTCGAGGCGATGATGCGAGCGTCCCCGACGAGTTCGTTTCCATAGCAATGATCGCCGTTCGCGTGGGTGTTGACGAGGGTGTCGATCCGCTGGGCTGCCGGCGTCGCGGCGCGCATGGCTTCGAGCATGCGCTGGGTGAGCGGGAGGTCGTAGAGGGTGTCGATCAGCAGGGATTCGCCGCTGTCGCAGACCAGGCCCGCGTTGCTGAGCCCCCAGGATCCGTCCGGTTGGAGGTACGCATGGAGTCCCCCTCCGAGATCTTCCAGTCTGGCATCGTCCCGCATTTCGGCTCCCCGGGCAGTTCGAAATCCGCTGCCAGGCAGGATTGCACAGGCGGCTTCCGGCTGCCGCCGAGCGGAACCCGGAGCAGGCAGGGGAGGACGCGGAGTGTGTGGAAACACTCAACTTCTCGGTGGAAATGCCGAAAGAGGGAAGGGGCCCGGGGCGACCTGCCTCGAGGCACACGACCGGTTGAAGCGCCCACCCGCAGCAGGGCTCGTGAAGAATCCGGGCGATCGGGCCCGGAACAGAGGGGAATCCATGACGACGAATGCATTGGTCCGCGTGGCCTATCGGGAGGCAGGTCGCGCGACGATCTGCGAGATCCTCTACGGCCCCAATGTACTCAAGCACGCCGTGATCGACGCGGAAGCGGGCGAGGGCGAAGTCGTGACCTTCTCGGGTCTGCCCCTGCCGATGGATTGTCGGCCTCCCGCCGGGCGCCGTCGGGGTGAGCAGGTCGGTGTGGTTCCGGAGAAGCTGATCGATGCGCATGGGGTCTTCGCCTATGCCGGAATCGGGGCGGAGCGGATCGCCCTTCGGAAGGGTCGCTTCGAGGGTGTCGATCTCGAAGCCGAGCTCGACTGGGAGCGCTGGTACGGCGCCGCGCGTCGGGGGCGGGAGGAGCTTTCCCGGATTGCCCGGCTCCTCGGGCTCAGTCGACCGCCCGAAGAGTTCTATGCGGCCTATTGCGAAGAAGCGGAGCGCCTTCTCCAGCCGGTCTGGAACACGGTGGAGGAGCTCGCCGAGGCGCTCCTGGAACGACGGGAATTGAAGGGACACCACGTCGACCGGCTGGTCCACGGGGAAGAAGTGCTCGAAAGACCCGCTCCGCCCATCTGAGCCCGGGAATCCCGGAGCCGGGTCGGGGGAGGCCTCGAAGACGCAAGAGGCCGTCGCCCCATCCAGACGACGGCCTCCTCGTTTCGCGTCGTGTCGCATCCGCCCCTCGGCGCCGGACGGCGTCCGTGTCGCGGGGCAGCCGCCTCGGGATCAGGCCTCGACCAGACCGGCGCGGATCGCGAACCGGACCAGTCCGGAGACCTTGTGGATGTCGAGCTTTTCCATCAGGTTCGAACGATGGGAATCGATCGTCTTGAGGGAGACGCCGAGCTCGGAGGCGATCTCCTTGGAGGACAGGCCCTCGGCGATCAACTTCAGGACCTGCCGCTCCCGGTCCGTCAGCATCGAGACGCCCGAAGGACCGGAATCGCCGGGACGCGCGATCGCGTCGACGACCTGCTGGGTGATGGCGGGCGAGAGGTAGGATGCGCCGGATCGGACCGCGTCGATCGCGGCGTGCACGTCTTTCGAGGCCGAATTCTTGACGACGTAGCCCGATGCGCCCGCTCGGAGCACTTCTTCGACATAGGCCCGACTTTCATGCATCGAGAGAACGAGGATCTTGCTCTGGCAGCCCGCCTTGTCGAGCTGGCGGGTCGCGTCGATTCCGGAAAGCTTCGGCATGTTGATGTCCATCAACACGATATCCGGCCTCTTCTCCATGACCAGGGCGACGGCCTCCTCCCCATTGCTGGCTTCGCCGATCACCGTGAAATCCTCACGCGCCTCGAGCAGCCGGATCAGTCCCTCTCGAACGATCTTGTGATCATCTGCAACTATGATGCTGACCATCTCTGGTTCTCCCCCCGATGATTCGGTTGAACGAAGCATTCGACCTCGTTGGATTGCAGGGTGGAGGATAGTCAGCACAGCGGATGGGGGTATCGGGCGAATCGGCCAGATTCGCGTCAAGAAAGCCGAAGAACCGGGATGAAAATCCGAACGGATTCAGGGAAAGACCCTACTCCTTCAATCCACAGGCCTTCATCTGTTCGTAGACGGCGGCGCGATGGGCCCGGGAGAACCCGAGGGCATTCGGATGCCACTCACTCCCGTCGAAGCCGAAGTAGCGTGCCATGGTCAGGCCGAGTCCGCCTCCGTCGAATTCCCGCTCGATCCGTCGCCAGACCGCACAGGGGATCGCTTCGCTCTCCTCGTGCCGATCGATCGAGCCGGAGTGATCGAGATCGAATCGGGAGAGCAGCTCGGCGCGGGTACGGTCGTGCCAGGCGGTCGATCCGCCCCCGGTCGCCTCGGGCACGAGGGGTCCCACCCTTCCGAAGAGGCCGGTCGCATCGGCGAGGCCGAGATCCGGCTTTTCGATCTCGTGTCTGAGATCCGAGGTGTCGAAGGGCTCGGGCCGGACGGTCGTGGCCGGCGTTCGGGTCGGTGGGAGCTTCTCGATCGGAAGGGGGTGCTTCGGGCTGGCACCGGAATGCCCGGTTTCGGGGGCGAGCTCGGCGCGGATCGCCAGGCCTTCGCCCGGCTTGATGCGCACCCGACCGACGAAGGGGCGATAGCCCTTCTTCTCGACCCGGATCTCGTGGTCGCCGACGCCGAGCGCATGAGGCGCCTTTCCGGTCGGGCCCACATCGAGACCATCGATCACGAGCCGATCCGCCGACACGTTCGAGCGCACGGTGAGCTGCCCCTCGCCCTTGCAGAGTTCGGGCTCGAATCGATGGACGGATCCCTCCTCGAAATAGACCGAACGGGTCCAGCGATCCGGACAGTCCTCGCGGTGGACCTCGATCGCATAGCGACCGGGATCGAGTTCGAGATCGGTTCCCTCGGCGGGACCTTTCACGAAGAGCTCTTCCCGATCGGCATCGAGGACGCGGAGTGTGGCGTTCGGCAGCGGGCCGTCCAGGACCAGGCGCGCCGGACGGGTCGGGATCATCGCCGGTGGCTCGTCGGAAACGCGAACGACCCGGTAGCCCGCGGCGTAGAGCGACAGCAACAGGATCATCAGGATGAGACCGACCAGCGCCGCGACGAGCCCGGCGCGCTTCCGGGCCAGGCTTTCGGAGGGTGGCGAAGGACCGTCGGGAGCATGGAAGAAAACGCTCTGCTCGAGGTCTGCGATCTCCCGACGAAGGGCCTCCGCTTCGGATCCGGTCGAGTCCTCGAGCCGACTCCTCAGTCGGGTCGACAGCCGGGCTGCCGATGACGCGATCTCCCCTGAGCCCGCGTCGTCGGGAAGGCCGAGGATCCGGAGCAGTCGGATGCGGCTGAGGGGTGGGGGTGACTCGCGCATGGCCCGGTAGGCTAGCCCCGATCCGATCTTGAATCCCGGCGGAAGGCGCCCGGCGGGATCCCGCGCCGAGGGATGCGGCCCGTCCTGCCCGGTGGATCGGGGTGGCATTTCCCTGGGCTAGTGTCTGGCCCCGGGATCCGGGTTCCCGGAAGGAGCACTTCTCGATGGATCGGACACCGCGTCGATGTTGTCCCTACTGCGAATCGGACCAGCTCGAAAGACTCGAGGGGGGGACGATCCTCCGATGTCGGGATTGCGGTCGTTCTTCGCTGCCGGGGCGATGCCCCTCGGCCGACGACACGATCGGGAGAGGGCCAGGGGATTCCGCCTTCGCGTCGATCGGGGCGGCCGGGGCCGCTGCTCCCGGGCATCACCTGCGTGGGGCGCGGGGTGCGCCGGCCGAGGTCAGTCCCGTGCTCCCCGCGCTGTGGGCCGTGGTGTTCACGGCCCTCTTCTTCGGGGCGTTGCGCCTGCTTCCCCCGACGCGCTTTTCGGAACTCTTCATCGAGCGTGGCTGGGTCCCCTACGTGATCACGCTGATCTCCGTCTGGGCGCTCCTCCTGCTCGCGGCAAAGCTGATCCGGCTGCGTCGGGAAAGGGCGGTACTCACCCGCGAGCTGGTTGCGGGAAGGTCCGCTGGTGGGTTCGGTCCCGACGATGTCGAATCGGTCCTGATGGCGCTTCGGGCGGCTCCGCCCGAGATCTCGGAAAGCTTCCTGGCACAGCGGATCGCCCGGGCGCTCCGGCATTTCCGATCTCGTCGTCGAGCCGTCGAAGTCGTCGAGTTCCTCGCGACCGAGGCGCGGGCCGACGAGCTCCGGGTGGATGCGAGCTACGGGCTGGTGCGGGTCTTCGTGTGGGCCGTTCCGACGTTGGGCTTCATTGGAACCGTGATCGGAATCGGCGCGGCCGTTGCGGGTTTCTCCGCGACCCTCGACGCGGCTTCGTCGCTCGACGGAATGAAGGCTTCGATCGGCATCGTGACCGGTGGGCTGGGCGTGGCCTTCGACACGACACTGCTCGCCCTGGTGATGAGCATCCTGATCATGTTCCCTGCGAACGCCGTCCAGCGGATCGAAGAGGCCTTCCTCGGGGAGGTCGACGACTACTGCGCCGAATACCTGGTCCCCCGGCTCGACGAGCCGTCTGGACCGGCGTCGGATGAGGAGACGATGACGGCCCTGGCTCGGCGGCTTCTCGATTCGATGCGAACGAGCGATCGACTCGAGCGCTAGGCGATGGCGATCCGCGATCAGCCGAGGGTCTCCCTCTTCCCCTTCATGAGCGTCCTGGCCTGCACGATCGGGGCCCTGATGATGTTGCTGGTGGTGATGTCCCTCGGTGCCGTGGTCGCGGGCGATGCTTCCGCGCGAGTCGGGGCCGAGGCCGTCGGGCCCGGTTCCGGGGGCGGCGCCGGATCGCTGGGGGCCGAGGCGGCCCTGGCCCGCGCCGAGAGCCTGTGGGGCGACGTGGATCGGGCGCTCGAGCAGGCCGGCCTGCCACCCGGCCTTTCGAAGTCGTCGATCGACCGTGAGCTCGCGCGGTTGCGGGAGAAGGAGGAGCTCGTCGCGTCGCTCGCGCGGCTGGAGGCCGAGCAGGCGCGGGTCGCAGAGGAAGGCGAAACGATCGAGACGACCGTGGCCGTCCTCGAGAGCCGCAGGGAGACGCTTCCCATCCTGATTGATCCGACCGGACTGTCGCAGGAGCTGCGGCCCTATTTCGTGGAGTGTGACGAGGCGGGCGTGACCGCCTATCGGGCAACCGATGATTTCCGATATTTCGTCTCGAACCAGGACCTCTCCACGGGGGGCGTTTTCGGCCGCTACCTGAGGCGGGTACGGGTCGAACCCGGGGCCTTGCTCGTCCTCCTCGTTCGCCCCGATGGCGTGGCCACGACGCGCAGGGCGGAACGGATCGCGCACGCGGCGGGCATCGCGAGGATCGCCCGGCTGCCCCTGCCGGGCCGGGGCGAGCTCGACTGGAGCTTGTTGCGTCGGGCCGAGGCAGGGACGAACTGAGAGATGTCGTTTCGAGGCCGTCGCGCGATCCCCGACAATCTCGATCCCCTCGTCGACACCCTGTCGAATGTGGTCGGTATTCTCGTGATCGTGGTCATCCTGACCCAGATCCAGCTGGGCGATGCCCTCGTCCGGGTCGCACGGCTCGACGCATCCGATTCGGCCGACGGAAGCGGCAGGCCGGACGACCCGACACGCGAGGACTTCGAGGTCCGTCTGGACCGGCTGCTGCGTCGTGCGGACACGGGACTGGAGGGGGCGTCGACCGTGGCACGCTCCCTGGTCCGGGTCCTGGAAGAATGGCCCGAAGGCGTCGGAACGGTCGGGTCCGAAGAGCTGGAGGATCTGCGGAGGAAGGTCGATCGCGCCCGGACCGCGCTCCGCGAGCGTCGTCATTCGATCGAGCGCCGCAAGCGGCATGTCGAGAACCTCAGGCGCGTTCCCAGAGAACTCGTCGCACGGCTGCCGAATCCCCAGGTCGTTCAAGGACGCCAGTCCTGGATCCTCGTTCGTCACGGTCGGATCTTCCTTCTGGACCGGGAGGCGCTGTTCGAAGAGGGCAAGGTGGCCATCGGCAAGATCCTCGCCGATGCCGCGGGGAGAAGCGTACGGCCCGACGAGTTCGAAGCGGTCTCCCGCTATCTCCGGAAGCGAAGCGTCGGCGCGGACGGTTTTCGTTGGAAGCTCGAGACCCGACCTGCCGTTCGGGTCGAGCTGGCCTGGACCTCCAAGGAAGAGGGGCTCGAGCCGGTCGATCTCGAGCGCGATCCGACCTTCCGGGCCTGGCTCTCGGCGCGGTCTCCCGACCTCGACTTCATCACCTTCCACGTCTGGGCCGACAGCTTCGAGGCCTATCTCGCCGCGCGGGAGGTCATCGA
>DRKE01000009.1 GCA_011051925.1 Deltaproteobacteria bacterium | reverse complement strand
CGAGGGCCCGCGCCTGCTCGCGATAGGCGTCCCGGAGCTCGTCGAAGGTGAGGCTGCGAGCGGCGGGATCGTTCACGTCCGGGGAGATCGAAAGCGTCTTCGGCGTCGGTCCGAGCGCGCCGGCGACGAAGCGCGGCTTTGCCGGATCCTTCGCCGTGAAGGCGTCGGCGGCTTCCCGCGCGATCCGGGCCGAGGCGAGATTCAGCTCCCGGACGGCATGTTCGAGGTCGTAGTCCGCCTGGGAGATCGCGTTCGAGCCGAAGGTATTGGTTTCGACGACGTCGGCGCCGGCTTCGAAGAAGCGGTCGTGGATTTCGCGGATCACGTCGGGACGGGTGAGGGAGAGGAGTTCGTTGTCGCCCTGGAGATCACTCGGGTGATCGGCGAAATGCGTTCCCCGGAAGTCGGCTTCCTCGAGTCCATGGCCCTGGATCATCGAGCCCATGGCGCCATCGAGCACGAGGATCCGCTCCCCGAGCAGGCGTTCCAGGCGGGCGATCCGCTCGCGCCGGGCAGGGCTGTCGTCGGACATCATGGACTCCCATCGAAGCGGCGAACGGTAACATCAGTCCATTCGCATATCCAGATATAGAGAACCAGGTTCTTGCCCTCCGGGGAAAATGCAGGGATCGTCGGAATGCGGGATCCGTTCGATCCCGTCGGGACCCGCTCGAGCCGTCGGGAAACGGAAAAAGGATCGCATTCGGGCCGCCCGACGCAAGCGGGGAGCGGAATCGGCCGGGGATGCGTCCCGGCATCCGAAAAGCCGGGACGCGCCGACTTGATCCCGCTCCGATGGTGCCCAGCATTCGCGCGACGCGGACCGGAGCCGTTCGCGCGTGGGCATCCCCACGAACAGAACCGCCAGGAGCATGATCGATGGAAAAGCATTCATTCCAGGCCGAGACCCAGAAGCTGCTCGACCTGATGATCCATTCCCTTTATGCGAACAAGGAGGTCTTTCTCCGAGAGCTGATCTCGAACGCGTCGGATGCGCTCGATCGCCGTCGCTTCGAGGCGCTTTCCAACCCGGAATTGCAGACCGAGGACGAACTCGGGATCCGTCTCGTGGCGGACCGGACGACCCGGATCCTCGAGGTCTCGGACAACGGGATCGGCATGAACCGGGAGGATCTGGTCGAACACCTCGGCACGATCGCGCGGTCCGGCACCCTGGAATTCCTGAACCGCGCCGACCAGGCCGAAGGGGGCGAAGCCAACCCCGACTTGATCGGCCAGTTCGGCGTCGGGTTCTACGCGAGCTTCATGGTGGCCGACGAAGTCGAGGTGATCAGCCGTCGCGCCGGGGAAGACAAGGCGACCCGCTGGGTCTCCCAGGGAACGGGCGAGTACGCCCTCGATGATGCCGAGCGTGACCACGCGGGAACGACGATCCGGCTGAAGCTGAAGCCGGTCGACGAGGAAGCCGGGATCCAGGATTTCTGCGATGAATGGGTCCTGCGCCGCATCGTCAAGAAATACTCGGACTTCGTCCGCTATCCGATCCGGTTGACGGTCATCGAAGAAGCGGCGGCTTCCTCGGAGGCCGAGGCGGGCGAAGCCGAGGCCTCGAACAAGGACGAGGCGGGCAAGGCAGAGGCCGGGCCGGTCCGCCGGGAGATCGAAGAACCCCTCAACTCGATGAAGGCGATCTGGACGCGCCCGGAGAGCGAGGTCAGCGAAGAGGAGTTCAACGAGTTCTATCGGCACATCACGCACGATTTCCACGACCCCGTGCTTCGCATCAGCACGTCGATCGAGGGCACCTTCGAGGCGCGTGCGCTTCTCTACGTCCCGAGCAAGGCGCCTTTCGACCTCTACCACCGCGAGCGCCTCCACAACGGCGTCCAGCTCTATGTCCGGCGCGTCTTCATCATGGACGAATGTCGTGAGCTGCTTCCCGAGTGGCTGCGTTTCGTGCGGGGCGTCGTCGATGCCGAAGATCTCTCGCTGAACGTCTCTCGCGAGATGCTGCAGCAGGATCGCCAGATCCGGACGATCCGGAAACATCTGGTCAAGAAGATCACCGAGCGTCTGAAGGCCCTCGCCGAAGAGGATCCCTCGAAATACGAATCCTTCTGGGCCGAATTCGGTCCGGTCGTGAAGGAAGGACTGCTCGATTTCCAGGAGAAACGGGAACGGATTCTCGATCTCGTCCTGGCGCCGTCGACGGCGGACGAGGGCAAGCTCACGTCGCTGGCGGCCTACAAGGAACGGATGCCCGAGGACCAGAAGGCCATCTACTACATCGCGGGTCCGAAACTCGACGTCCTGAAGCGCTCGCCCCATCTCGAAGCCTTCCGTGAAAAGGGAATCGAGGTCCTCTTCCTGACGGATCCCGTCGACGAGGTCTGGGTCAGCCAGGGGCCGATCGCCTATCAGGATCTGCCCTTCAAGAGCATCGGCCATGGCGAGGTCGAACTCGGTTCGGAGGAAGAGCAGGAGAAAGCGAAGGAGGCGCTGGCCCGGGAGGAGGAGAACCTCGGCGATCTGCTGAAGGCGATCCGTGCCGCGATCCAGGACGAGGTGAAGGAGGTCCGTCTTTCCGCGCGCCTCACGGATTCCGCGTCCTGTCTGGTTCTCGAGGAGGGCGATCTCTCGCCGCAACTCGAGGCGATGTTGCGACAGGCGGGACAGTCGATTCCGGAAAGAAAGCCGATCCTCGAACTGAATCCCGAACATCCCATCATGAAGGCGCTGGAAAAGCGCTTCGAGGAGAATCCGACCGATCCGAAGATCTCGGAGTCCGCGAAACTCCTGCTCGGTCAGGCGATCCTCGCGGAAGGCGGTCAGCTCGACGATCCGAGCGCCTTTGCGGAACTCGTCAACAAGCTGATGACGGAAACGCTCTAGGGGGTCGAAGGGATTTCTCGACGACCGGTCGGCGCACTGCCGATCGGATGCGGTCGGTTTCGTCTTTTCGGGTCGAAATCACTCCGGCGATCGCTCCCACTTTCCGACCATTGGGTTACATTGGTCTGAATGCGAGCGCCGTGAACTGCTCCTGCCGGAGGGTCGACCCTGGAAAGCCTCGCTCAACCAACCGAGAGCGCGCCCGAGCCCGCCCTGGATCCCCGTTTCATCGATGTCCGCGACGTCCATCTGGCGTTCGGTTCCCGCGTCGTCTTCGCCGGGCTTTCGTGCAACCTGGCCGAAGGCGGAATCCACGTCCTGCTCGGGGGCAGTGGATCGGGAAAGAGCACGCTGCTTCGCATGATCGGCGGGCTCCAGCGGCCCGATTCGGGAGAGGTCCGGGTGGCGGGCCATCTGTTGTCCGCGCTCAGCGAGCGGGAACTCGGCGAGGTGCGTCGTGAGATCGGGATGCTCTTCCAGAACGGCGCGCTCCTCGATTCGATGACCGTGTTCGAGAACGTGGGGCTGCCGCTGATCGAGCATACGAAGCAATCCCGCGCGGAGGTCCGGAAGCGCGTGGACGCGGTCCTCGAAGCGGTCGGCCTCGGTCGCGACGTCGAGCCGCTTCTTCCGCGGGAACTCTCGGGCGGCATGCTCCGGCGTGTGGCCTTCGCCCGGGCGATCGTGATGGAGCCGCGGCTGCTTCTGGCCGACGAACCCTTCTCGGGGCTCGATCCCCTGAACGTCGTCCGGATCGAGGATCTGCTGACCCATCTGAATCGCGATCTCGGGCTGACGATCGTCGTTTCCTCGCATCACATGGCGTCGTCGCTGCGCATGGCGGACCAGATGGTCCTGCTGCATGACAAGAAATGCGTGGTCGGCACGCCCGAAGAACTGGCCAGCCATCCCGATCCCGCCATCACCGAATTCATCGGCGAGGACGGCCGCGCCTATCTTGCCCGTCTGCACGAACTCCAGCAACGGGAGGACCCATGAGCAGCCTGGTCCACGATCTGGGCGCGAGGTCCAGCTCGCTCGTCGGGAGTCTCGGGCGGGTCAGCCGGTTCGGCCTGTCGCTGCTGCGGGCCCTGCCGAAACGACCGACCCGTTTCGGTTTCTTCGTCCATGCGCTCTTCGACGCCGGCGTCTTGTCGATGGCGCTGATCTGCCTGTCGGGATTCACCGTGGGCATGGTGCTCGGCCTGCAGCTCTACACGACGCTCACGCGTTTCGGGGCCGCCGAAGGGCTGGGCGCGGTCGTCGGGCTTTCCCTCGTCCGGGAACTCGGGCCGGTTCTCACGGGGCTTCTCGTGACCGGGCGCGCCGGCTCCGCGATCACGGCCGAGATCGGCGCGATGAAGGCGACCGAACAGCTCGACGGACTCCGGATGATGGCGATCGATCCGGTCCATTTCGTGGCGATGCCGCGAGCGCTCGCCCTCACGGTCGCGATGCCGCTCCTGAACGGACTCTTCATCACCCTCGCCATCGGCGGGGCCTATGTCGTCGGTGTGAATCTCCAGGGCCTCGACGGGGGCGTCTATCTCTCGGGCCTCGAGAACGCGGTCCGTTTCGGGGACGATGTCGGACAGAGCCTGCTCAAGAGTCTCGTTTTCGGCATGCTGCTCGGTCTGATCGCGACCTACAAGGGCCATTCCTGCGCGCCGGACTCGGCGGGGGTCGCTCGAGCGACGACTTCGACGGTCGTCACGGCGTCGGTCAGCATCCTGTTGGCCGACTACATGATCACGGCGCTCTGGGGCGTCTAGGTCCGAAGATGCTGAATCGGAATCGGGAAGGAAGAACGCATGCAGCCTGACTCGACACGCGACCTCACCGTTGGCCTCTTCGTCCTGATCGGGTTGTCGACGCTGGCCTACCTCTCGCTCAAGGTCGGTGGGCTCGAGTTCAGCCCGGGCGAACGGATCGAACTCCACGCGACGTTCGACGACATCGGCGGCCTTTCGGTTCGTGCGCCGGTCCGGATCGCGGGCGTGAAGATCGGCCAGGTTTCCGACATCGGGCTCGACGAAGACCTCCGGGCCCTGGTTTCGATGGAGGTCGATGCGGGCCTTCCCCTCTCGATCGATTCCTCGGCCGCGATCCGCACGTCGGGCCTGCTGGGGGATCAGTTCATCTCCGTCGAACTCGGTGCGGAAGACGACGTATTGAAGGATGGGGACGAATTCACCTTCACGGAGAGCGCGCTTTCGATCGACAAGCTGATCGGTCGTTTCGTCCAGAACTCCGGCGTCTCGGACTGAGTCCGGAGGATCCGGCATTGAAGCCCAGCCGACCCCTGTTCGCGTCGCTCTTGCTCTGTCTGCTCGAGATCGGCTGCGCCACGCCCGAACGGCCGGATCCCTGGGAACCGATGAACCGGAAGATCTTCGCGTTCAACGAGACGGTCGACCGCTATGCCCTCGAACCCGTGGCGAAGGCCTGGGATTTCGTGCTTCCCGATTTCGCGGAGACCGGGCTCGACAACTTCTTCAACAACCTCCAGATGCCGACGGTCTTCGCGAATGATCTGCTCCAGTGGAAGCCGAAGGCCGCGTTCTACGACGTGCTGCGCCTGCTCTACAACACGACATTCGGTCTCGGAGGTTTCATCGACATCGCGACGATGGTGGAGATTCCCGAGTCGGACGAGGATTTCGGGCAGACGCTCGGTGTCTGGGGGGTTCCGTCGGGGCCCTACCTCGTGATGCCGCTGCTCGGGCCGTACACGATCCGCTCGGGATTCGGTCAGATCGTCGATGCGACGGCGGCGTCCTATGCTTATACGACGCCCTTCTGGTTCGGAGTCGCCGGCCTCAATGGAGCCGAGACCGCCGGCGCGTCGATCGGGCAGAAGGGGCTCGAGCTGCTGAATCTGCGTGCGATCTATCTCGAGGACATCGCCGAGAACCGGAAGGAGGCGTTCGACTATTATGTCTTTATTCGGAATGCCTATCTCCAGAACCGGCGAGCCCGGGTCCTCGACCAGACGGCTACCGCCGTCACGGAAGAAGAGGATCTCTACTATCTAGACGACGAGGATGGCTCTGCGGACGATGAAGAGGAGGACTACGATGATCTCTGAGGCCCGGTTTCCGCTCTTTCGGCTCCGGAGGGGGTTCGTTGCGCTCCTTCCGGCCTTCGCGATGCTTTGTGGAATCGCTCTTCCGGTGCGGTCCGCGGAGGACGCGTCGATCGCCGAGGAACCCCGCAAGCTGATCGAGGAGACCGCAGACCAGATCGTGTCGATCCTGGCGCGGGTCGATCAGCCTTCGGAGATCCGGGTTCGCGAGATCGAGGAGATCGCCTACGACATCTTCGATTTCACGACCATGTCGAAGCTCGTGCTCGCCCGGAACTGGCGCAAGCTCGACAAGTCGAAGCGGGCCGAATTCGTTCGGGAGTTCAAGCGGCTCCTGTCGAGAACCTATGGAACGCGCCTCGACCGATACAACCAGGAGAAGGTCGAGGTCTACGGAACGCAGCTCGAGCCGCGCAACGACGTTTCCGTGAAGACGCGGATTGTCGGCGGTCAGTTCGACGGGGCCGAGATCGCCTACCGGTTGCGCAAGCGGAAGGATCGCTGGCGGATCATCGACGTCGTGATCGAGGGCGTGAGTCTCGTCTCGAACTACCGCTCGCAGTTCGCCGAAGTCCTGAACGGCGGAACGATCGATGATCTGCTCGCGAAGATGCGGGACAAGAATTTCACGATCGACGAAGAGAAGACCGAAGCGGGCTGAGTCGGCGATCCAGCGATCCTGCATGGATCGATGTCCGCCGGCCGAGGCCGCGATGGATCAAGCTCGCGATCCGCCCGATGCCTGCGGATTCCGGCCGCGCCAGGCGTCGAGGCTGAAGGCGCCGCCAGCGCGCACCGCGAAATGGATCAGGCCTCCGAGGAGCGCCACGTTCTTGAAGAGGGGCCCCGTATGTCCCGGGTTGCCGACATGGGTCGTGATCGTGATCGGAACGAGGGTCAGGAAGAGGAGGGCTGCTGCGATCCGGGTCTGGAATCCGGTCGCGAGGGCAAGGCCCGCGACGATCAGGACCGCACCGCTCAACATCATCAGGGTTTCGGGGGGGCCGACCAGATGGGCCAGGTAGCCGAGGGGAGCCGCCTCGAGTCGGGCGAGCATGAGTTCCCGTTCCTGGAAATGGCCGATACCCGCGACGAGGAAGATCAGGCTGAAAAGGACCCGGAAGAGGAGATCCGAGACGGGGCCGAAGCGGTTTTCGATATCGTTCATGGCGATCCTCGTGCGGCCCTCTGAGGCCGGGGTTCAGAGTCCGAGTTTCCGTCTCTTCCGCCAGAAGGTTGCACGACTCATGCCAAGGCGCTTCGCTGCGGCCCCGACCCGCCCGCCTTCGAGTTCGAGTGCTTCGCGGATCCGTTCCCTCTCGTCCGGGCCGTGGTGGATGCCCGCCGCCGAACTCCCTCCGCCGGCGTTCGTGAACTCGGGTGGGAGTTCGTCGAGGCGCAGCTCCTCGCCGCGACCGACCGCGAATGCGTATTCGATCACGTTGCGGAGTTCGCGAACGTTTCCCGGCCACTTGTGATCCAGGAGCGCACGCATCGCTTCTGGAGAGATGCGCTCGACGCGGCGGGGCCCGGCTTCGTTGAATTCGTGCAGGAAGACCCGCAGCAGGAGCTCGACGTCGCCACGGCGATCCCGGAGCGGCGGCAGGAAGATCGGGACGACGCGAAGGCGATAGAGCAGATCCTGCCGGAATCGCCCGGCGGCGACCTCCTCGCGCAGCGCGCGATGGGTCGCTGCGATCACCCGCACGTCGACCGGGATCTCCCGCGACGCACCGACGGGAGTGAGGCGCCGCTCCTCGAGGACACGCAGGAGCTTGCTCTGCATCTCGAGGGGAAGCTCCGCCACTTCGTCGAGGAAGAGCGTGCCGCCCGAGGCCTGTTCGAAAAGGCCCTTGCGATCCCGGACGGCGCCGGTGAACGCGCCGCGGCGATGGCCGAAGAGTTCGCTTTCGACGAGCCCCGGCGTGAGGGCTGCGCAGTTGACCGCGACGAAGGGGCCTGTCGAGCGCGGACTTTCTTCGTGGATGGCACGGGCGACGAGTTCCTTTCCGCCGCCGCTCTCGCCGCGGACCAGGACGGTCGCACTCGTTTCCGCGACGTTCCGGATCGTCTGGAAGGCCCGCAGCATCGTCTCGTCCCGACTGACGAGACCATGGAACGCCTGGGCATCGGGAGGAAGAGGGAAGGCTTCCTTCGTCGTTCGGGCTCGGGCGTGCGCGGTTCCGACCGGCAGGAGGACCTCGATCCCGCCGACGAAGCGACCCGAGTCGTCGAAGAAGCCCCGCGCGGATTTCGTCGTGCGGATCCAGCGTTCGTCCTTCCGGAAGAGCTCGAGGGGGAAATCCGAGACGAGTCCGCTCCGGGCGATCCCGCAGCCGAGGGTGCAGCTGTGGCAGCGGATCGAAGCGAGGCAGAGCCGTCCGACCGCCTCGTCCCGCGAATAGCCGAGCAGGCGTTCCGCACCCCCACTCCAATGAACGACGTTGCGCTCGCCGTCGACGACGAAGACCGCGGCCTCGGGGAGCAGTTCGGCCAGGGCCCGAAAGGCTTCGAGGGGGCCGATCGT
>DRKE01000008.1 GCA_011051925.1 Deltaproteobacteria bacterium | reverse complement strand
GAGCCGGGGGAAATCCTCCGTCGGGCGGGCGGGACACTCGTCGAGTGTTCGGTCGATCCCCAGATCGAGGCCCTCGACCGCTTGCGCGAGGGATTTCCCCAGGTCGAGGCCCTCGGCGCCCGACTTCGCGTCTTCGTGGACGACGTCGGATCCGAGGCGGCACTCCGCTCGGTCGAAGGGCAGCTCGCGGGATTCGAGATCCGGGACCTTCGCGTCGCCGAGGTGGGTCTGGAGGATGCTTTCGTCGCGCTCCTGCGACGACGTGAGACGCTTTCGGATTGAGCTGCATTACCAGGGGAGGCGCTTCGGTCCGCACGGGTTACCCTGGGCGACCCGGATCGGGAGCGGGAGAGGGGGGCAATGGAGATGGAAGAGACGATGGAAACGAGGATCCATCCGCGTGGCGCGGCCCTGATCCGAGGCTCGGACTCGAAGGGCCGGGGGCCGCTCTCGGCCCTGCTGGTCCTTTCGCTTCTTCTCGCGACGACGGCCTGCGTGACCGATCCCTACACGGGAGAGCGGCGGATCAGCAAGACCGCCCTGGGCAGCCTCTTCGGCGCGGGTCTCGGGGCCGGCGTGGCGGCCGGGGTTGCGGCCCTTGCGGGCAAGGACGCGGCCAGGGCCGCGATGATCGGTGCCGGAACGGGGTTCCTGAGTGGCGCGGCCGTCGGTGCCTACATGGACTATCAGGACGCGAAGCTACGTGAATTCCTCGAAGGAACGGGCGTTCGCGTGGTCCGCGTCGGCAACGAGATCATCCTGTCGATGCCCTCGAACATCACCTTCGAGACCGATAGCGACGTTCTCTCGTCCGATTTCAATGACGTCATGCATTCGGTCGCCCTCGTCTTGAAGGAGTACGACAAGACGATCATCGAGGTCATGGGCCACACCGACAGCACGGGCAGCCACGAATACAACCTCGCCCTCTCCAGGCGTCGTGCCGCCGCAGTGGCGAATCGTCTGATCGCGGAGGGCATCAATCCGATCCGGGTGCTCACGGACGGCTTCGGCGAGGAATATCCGGTGGCGACCAATGCCACGCCCGAAGGGCGTCAGCAGAATCGACGGGTCGAACTGAGACTGAGCCCGCTGACGGGGCCCGAACCGGTCTGATCGCAAGGAGGCGCGAGGGGGGCCGCAGCGGCCTCGAGAGGGAGTCGGGAGGTCTCTCGGAAGTCTCGGGAGCTGGTCGGGGCGACTGGATTTGAACCAGCGACCTCTTCGTCCCGAACGAAGCGCGCTACCAAGCTGCGCCACGCCCCGACCGTGGCGCAGGAGTATGGCGTCTTCTCGCGCTCCCCTCAAGGCGGGAACGCTCGGTGGGCTCCGTTTCGGCATCGATTGCCGACCGCGTTCGCGTGGCTTGACGTCGGGTTCGGTCCGAGAGCCGCGCAATGGCGCACACGCTGTCCGCGTCCCCGCGAGGGCGTGACGCGCGGTGGGCCGGGTGGCCCGCCATGGGGTGCGGGTGGTGGTCAGGCCGCTCGGGCGGCCCTGCGGAGGGCTTCGATCGCGAGTTTGCGGTCGGGGCGCGCGAAGACCGAGGTGCCGGCGACGAAGATGTTGGCGCCGGCGCGGGCGGCGCGGGCGATGTTGTCCTCGCTGATCCCGCCGTCGACCTCGAGGTCGATCGGGAGGCCGCGCTTTTCGATCCAACCCCGAAGCGTTTCGATCTTGGGCAGCATCGCCTCGATGAAGGACTGGCCGCCGAAGCCGGGATTGACGGTCATGACGAGGATCTGATCGAGTTCCTCGAGGACGAACTCGAGGGCGTCGGCCGGTGTTCCGGGGTTCAGGACCGCGCAGGCCCGGACGGCGCGTCCCTTCTCCTCGCCGATCTTCCGGATCCGGCCCAGCGTGCCGTGGAGGTGGGGGCAGGCTTCGGCATGGACGCCGAGGGTGTCGGCACCGGCTTCGATGTAGGCCTCGATGACCGTTTCGGGCGATTCGATCATCAGATGGACGTCGAGGGGGCGCGGGCTGACCTTCCGGATCGCCGCCACGACGGGCGGGCCGATCGTGAGGTTCGGAACGAAATGGCCATCCATCACGTCGACGTGGACGAGGTCGGCGGATTCGATCGTGCGGAGTTCGTCGGCGAGGTGGACGAAGTCGGCAGCGAGGATCGAAGGCGCGATCTGGATCTCGGTCGACGGCTGGGTCATGCGTTCTTCCTCGCTTTGGCGGCGGTGATCACTTTCCGCCGCGGATCAGGCGGACGGCGAAAAAGCCGTCCATGTCGTGGCGATGGGGCAGGAGCCGAAGGAATCCTTCGTCATCGACCAGGTCCCGCAATCCGGGTGGCGCTTCCTCGCGGCGGGCGATCCGCCAGTTCGCGCGGGTTGCCATGAATCCGCGGACGACGGCTTCGTTCTCCTCGCGTGTGAACGTGCAGGTAGAGTAGACGAGGCTTCCGCCCGGTCTCAAGACGTCCGCTGCGGATTCGAGGATCGCTCGTTGGATCTTCGCGAGGGATTCGAGGTCTTCGGGTCGGATCCGCCAGCGCGCATCGGGATTGCGTCGCAGGGCTCCCAGGCCGGAGCAGGGGGCGTCGACGAGAATCCGATCGAAGGGGCCTTCTCCGGTCTTGCGGCCGAGGTCCTCGAGCGACCGGGTCGCATCCCGCTCGAGGGTCGCGACGCCCCCGATCCCGAGTCGGCGGACACCCCGGCCGACGAGACGAAGCCGGCGCCCGTGGCGGTCGAGGGCGAGGACATGGCCCTTTCCGCCCAGGCGCTCGGCGATGGCGGCGGCTTTCGTGCCCGGTGCTGCGCAGGTGTCGAGGATGCGTTCGCCCGGTTGCGGATCGAGCAGGTGGACGACGAGCTGGGAGGCTTCGTCCTGGACGCTGATCCGGCCCGAGAGGAAGGCGGGATCCTGTCCGACGTCGCCCTTGCGGCCGAGCACGATTCCGTCGGGCGAGTAGCGACAGGGTCGGGCTTCGGGAAAGCGCTCCCGCAGTTCCTCGAGGAGTCCGTCGCGGCTGGCTCGCGTGCGATTCACACGAATCGTCGTGGGCGCGGGCTCGTTCATGGTCGCTGCCAGTCGCGCGGCTTCTTCGGGGCCGAAGCGCTCGAGCCAGCGTTCCGCCAACCAGATCGGAAGGGAACAGGCGTGCACGAGATGCGCGAGCGGATCGTCCTCGAGCTTCGGGAGCTCGAAGGATCGGCCCTCCCGCGCCAGGCGCCGCAGGACCGCGTTCACGAGTCCCGTCGCCCGCTCGAGCCCCATTGCACGGACGCATCGGACGGCCTCGTCGACCGCCGCATTGTCGGGAATCCGATCGGAGAAGAAGAGCTGATAGGCGCCGACGCGGAGCGCACTCGTCACCAGGGGTTCCAGCCTGGTGAGTTCCTGGTCGAGTGCCTTCGAGAGGAGGAAGTCGAGTCGTCCCCGCCAGCGCAGGGTGCCATAGACGAGCTCGGTCGCGAGGGCCCGGTCGGCTGCGGGAAGCCGGCTCTGGACCAGCGCGTGATGCAGCGCGAGATCGGCATAGGCCCCCGCCCGCTGCACGCGTTCGACGACGCGGATCGCGATCAAGCGCGGCGCGGTCGGGCCGGCGGTCCTGCGCGAGCCGCTTCCCCGTCCCGGCCAGCGCCTGCCGCGTGACCCGCCCTTCTTCTTTCCTCCGTCACTCATCCGGATTCCATCTCATCTTCCGTCGCATCTGCATCCGACCCGGACGTTTGCCCGGTCGTCTTCCGGGCGGGTCCCGCCTTCCGTTCCCCCTTCTCGTCCCGTTCTTCGATCGGACAGGCGAACCGCGCCTCCGTCGGCAGCGCGAATCCGCGCAGGAAATCCCCGATCGCCAGTGCCTTTCCGCCCGGACGCTGCAGGACGAGTGGAACGAGCCAGCCATCGCCCGTGGCGATCCGCAGGGCGACGCCCTCGGCGTCGCGCTCGATCGTTCCCGGACTCGGCCGCGTTACCGCTTCCGTCGTCCGGCTCGTCGTCGGGGTCGGCTCCGACGGGTCTCGAGCGGCGCTCTCCGACGAGGTCCCCGCGGCCGGTGCGAAGGGCTGGGATGTCGCGCGCGGAACCTTGAGGGGCGTCTCCTTCCCCGCCTCCTCCGAAACGAGGACGAGCGTGCCCCCGGGCCTGGGTGCGAGCGCATGGATCCGGCGGACGAGGGCGCGGGCGTGCTCGCGCAGGTCGAGGACGGCGTCGGATTTCTCGAGCTTCGGCGCGAAGCTGGCTCGAGATGCATCCTGCTCGGTCCATTCGATCTCGTCGCGCACGATCCGGTCGATCGCTTCCCCGATCGCCCGGGCGGCGAGTCGCGAAAGCCGCCCGGTCAACTCGGCCGTGTTCTCGCCTTCCCCGATCGGGGTTCGAAGGACGAGGCCGACGGGGCCGGCATCCATTTCTCGTTCGATCCGCATGACGGAGATGCCGGTCTCGGATTCGCCTTCGAGAATCGCCCGGGCGATCGGCGCGGCGCCCCGGAATTTCGGAAGCAGACTGGCATGGGCATTGATCAGATAGCCCCGGCTCGGAAGCTCGCGCACGGCTTTCGGCAGGAACTGTCCGAAGGCCACGACCACGCCGAGATCGGGAGAGAGCGCCTCGAGGGCTTCGACGACTTCGGGATCCCCCACCCGTTCGGGTCGCAGGAGCGGGATTCCCTCGCGGAGGGCCACGGCGGAGACGGGTGAGGGCGACGTCTTCCTGCCCCGGCCGCGGGGCCGATCGGGCTGGGAGACGACGCCGACGACCTCGTGCGGACCGGCGAGAAGGGCTTCGAGGGTGGGAACGGCGATTTCGGGGGTTCCGAAGAAGACGAGGCGGAGAGGGGGCACTCGCGCCTAACCCTGCTCTTCCGCGAGCTGTTTCTTCCGCTTCTTGACGTAGAGGCTCCGCTTCAGGCGGCTGATCCGATCGATGAAGAGGATGCCGTCGAGGTGGTCCACCTCGTGTTGGATGCAGACGGCGCGCAGTCCCTCCGCGATCTCCTCGATGGGATTGCCGTCGAGATCGGTCCCACGCAATCGGATCCTCGCGTCCCGCTCGACGGTCGCCGTGTAGTCGGGCACGGACAGGCAGCCCTCCTCCCACGTGATGCGTCCCTCGCGTTCACTGATCTCGGGATTGATGACGACCATCGGATTCCGGCCGACCTCCTCGTCACTCCATTCCGTGTCGATCACGAAGAGGCGGATCGGGGCGCCGACCTGGGGTGCGGCCAGGCCGATCCCCGGTTCGTCGTACATCACGTCGATCATGTCCCGGGCGAGTTCGCGGATCTCGTCGTCGACCCGGGTGATCGGCTTCGAGACCTCCTTCAGGCGGGGGTCGGGGAATTGAAGGACTTCGCGTAGGGCCATGGCTATCGGGTCATCCGGTCCGGGTGGGCCCTGCAGGGGCTAACTATCGGAATCGAAAGGGGAAACGGGCGCTTTATAGCATGTTGACGGGGCGCACGTCCAATGTCGTCTGGACCGCTCGGGGAAGACGCGCCGACGTTTCGAGGATCGCGCGGGCGCAGCGGCGGAGGCCCGCTTCGTCGGGTCCCTTCAGCAGCAACATGTAGCGATGGCGACCACGCAACTTCGCGAGCGGGGCGGGAGCGGGGCCGAGCAGATCGATCGACGACGAGTCGGGGATCTCACGCCGGGCGGCACGGGCCAGGCTGGCAGCGCCCTCGCGTGCCATGGCTTCGTCTTCGGCGAGCACGACGACGCGGCTGAGACCCGCAAACGGGGGATAGCCGAGGGCAGCGCGATGGCCGATCTCCTCGCGGTAGAAGCTTTCGTAGTCGTGGCTTTCGACGGGCGTGAGCGCATAGTGGTCGGGGACGAAGGTCTGGACGATGACCCGTCCTGGCCGTTCAGCGCGCCCCGCACGCCCCGCGACCTGGGTGAGGAGCTGGAAGGTGCGTTCCGCGGCACGGAAATCGGGCAGGTGGAGTCCGATGTCCGCTGCGACGACACCGACGAGCTGGACGCCGGGAAAGTCGTGGCCCTTGGCGACCATCTGGGTCCCGATCACGAT
Organism: Deltaproteobacteria bacterium; assembly: GCA_011051925.1. Classification (GTDB taxonomy): domain Bacteria; phylum Myxococcota_A; class UBA9160; order UBA9160; family UBA4427; genus UBA4427. The sequence continues at coordinate 25,019 of DRKE01000008.1, read as the reverse complement.
GTCGACCTTCTCGTTCTTGAGCGCTCGCAGCACGCGTTCGGTATGACCGCGGCGGCTCGCGAGGTCGCGATCGAGTCGCATCGTTCGCGCCTTCGGAAAGAGCGCGAGGACTTCTTCCTCCAGACGTTCGGTCCCGACACCGAGCAGTGCCGTCTCGGGATCGCCGCATCCGCTGCAGCTTTCCGGGACCGGGCGGACGAGGTCGCAGTAGTGGCATCGCAGCCGGTATTCGGCTGCATGGAAGACGAGCGCGACGTCGCAATCGTCACAACGCTCGGCATGCCCGCATTGGAAACAGAAGATGCGGGTCGAGAAGCCTCGTCGATTGAGAAAAAGGATCGTCTGGCCACCCTCGTCGAGTGCCTGTGCGATCGCGGCTCGTAGCGGCCGCGACAGGATCATCTTCCGACCTCGCGGATTCTTCGCCTTCTCCTCGGCGAGATCGATGATCTCGACCGCGGGAAGCGGGCGGCCGCCGACCCTTCGAGGAAGGGAGAGCCGGCGGATCTCGCCCTGTTCGGCGCGGTAGCGGGTTTCGAGCGCCGGTGTCGCCGAACCGAGGATGAGGGGGCAGTTCGCGTCCATCGCACGGCGTTCGGCGAGATCCCGCGCGTGGTAGCGGAAGCCCTCTTCGTTCTTGTAGGCACCGTCGTGTTCCTCGTCGATCACGATGAGACCCAGGGAATCGAGGGGGGCGAAAAGCGCGCTGCGGGCGCCGACCGCGATCGCCGTCTGGCCCGTTCGGAGCCGCTCCCATTGAGCGAGCCGTTCGCCGGGTTTGAGGCCGCTATGCAGGACGGCGACCTCGTCACCGAAGCGGGCACGCAGGCGGGCGATGATCTGGTGGGTGAGGGTGATCTCGGGAACCAGGACGAGCGCCTGTCGCCCCGCGTCGAGGGCTTCGGCGATCGCGCGGAGATAGACCTCGGTCTTGCCGCTGCCCGTTACGCCATGGAGCAGGAACCGTTCGGCGACCTGGCGCTTGATCGCGTCGCGAATCGGGCGCAGGGCCTCGCTCTGGTCCTCCGTGAGGGCCACGATGCCACCCTCCTCGAGAATCGTCTCCGTCGCGAAGAGGCGTGGGCGCCTTTCGAGGATGACGAGTCCGCGCCGGGCCAGCGCCCGCAGGAGGGCGGGCGGATCGGAGGCGCCTTTCGTCGAGGTGAGCGTGCGCGTCGCCACGCCCCCCTTCGCTTCAGCGATCTGGCGCAGCAGGTTCGCCTGCGCCGGAGCCCGGGCCAGGGTCCTCGAAAGGGCTTCCTCGAGGTCGATCCCGGGGGCCAGGCGGACGATGCGGTCGGTCGGGATCCGGGCCGCCGGTGTCCGAAACTCCGTGCGCCGTTCGACGAGGCCGTCGCGGACGAGATCTTCGAGGCAGCGGGTGACGGGGAGGTCGGGAAAGAGTCTCGCGAGCGTCGTTCGGGACGTCGGTTTCTGCGCGAGGCGAGCGAGCAGGGGCGTCACGGAATGGCCCGAGGATCCGATCGCGGCGGCACCATGGGCCAGGGCGCGCTCGCCTCGCCGGCTAAGGACGTAGGGCCGCGCCGTGCGGGGCGTCGAGCCGGGGGGAATCGCCTGGGCCACGGCGAGGCCGATCGGGGCGAGGATCTCGGCTGCGGCGGCCGCGAGAAGACGGATCATGGATTCGGCGACGACCGGTTCCTCGTCGATCACCGCCTCGATCCGGGCGAGTTCCCGGCGAGGCCCGCTCGGGCCCCGGTGGCCGGCTGCCGGATCGGCGCATCCGATGGCCGATCCGGCAGCCCGTTCGTCCGGTCGTTCGACGGTTCCGGTCTTCCCTTCGGCCGGACGCCCCGCGACGAGATCCCCGGGCACGACGAGCCCGACGAGTCGCTGTCCCGAAAAGGAAACCCGGACGCGGGTTCCGACAGGGATCCCGGCCGGCCGGACGCCCCGGTCCTTCCCGCGATCCGAGCCGGGCTCGCCGGTCAGGGCGGCGGGCAGCCGGTAGTCGAAGAGACGGTCGAGCGGAATCGGCAGGGCGACGCGCACGACGGGTTCGTCTGCGGCATCGTCCCCGTCGAGCGGCGCCAGGCCGTCGAAGAGGGGGGCAGTCATGGCGAGATCCTATGCACATCGACGGCAGGGGGAAAGGCCGCAACCGGAAGGCCGACGCTCGGAGAGGCCACGCGTGCGGATCGACGATTCGGGTGATGCGCGGGCGCTCGTCGTCGACGAGACCTTCGCGTCGTTCTATCGCCGCGGCGAGATTGCGACCCATTGTGTCTGGGACGCGATCGCGGCGCCGATCCTCTGGCTGCGGCCCGAGCGGCGCCGCCGGATCCTGATCCTCGGACTCGGGGGTGGTTCGGTCGCGCGGATTGCCCGGGCGCTCGCGCCCGGGGCCGAGATCGTCGGTGTGGAACTCGATTCCGAGGTGGTCCGCCTGGCGCGGGCCCATTTCGATCTGGATGAACTCGAGGTGCGGGTCGAGATCGCCGATGCCCTCGAGTGGTTGCGGGCGGAGGTGGCCGCTCGAAACACCGGGGGGCGGACGGAGAGACGCTTCGACGTCATCCTCGAAGATGTCTTCCTGGGGCGAGGTGACGAGGTCCACAAGCCGGACTGGATTCCCGATCCCGGGCATCGGCTGGCCCGGAAATGCCTGGCCCCGGGTGGCCTGCTCGTTTCGAATACCCTCGACGAAGCGCCCCGCGTCGCACGGGCGATGCGGGCGGCATTTTCCTCCCTCGTCTCGATCGGGACCGAGGACTACGACAACCGCGTCCTGGTGGCGGGTGGGAAGGGCCTCTCGGGATCCGCTCTCCGGCGAAAGGTGGCCGAGTCGCCGATCCTCCGGGGAAGTCTCCCGATTCTTTCCTTCCGGACACGGGGCTGACAGACGGGGCTTGAATTAATCGAACGTTTGATTAATTTATTGCCATGTCCACTCCGTCGCCAGACCTGTCCGTTGCCCGGCGGCCCGGTCGGCCCCGCTCGGAGAAAACCGACGCGAAGGCCGTCCGGGATCGGCTGCTCGATGCGGCGACCGAACTCGCCGTGGAGCAGGGCTTCGAGGCCTGTGGTCTTCGGGAGATCGCGGCGCGTGCCGACGTGAGTTCGGGGATGATCGCCTACTACTTCGGCGATCGCGCAGGGCTCTACGAAGCGATGTTCGAAAGGGCCATCGAGCGTGTCGCCGAACAGGTCCGCGCCCTGATGGAGGATCCGGCCCGCAGCGGCGGGGATCGCCTGGACGAATTCGTGCGGATCCAGGTCGCTGCGATCGCCGCCGATCCCTGGCTGCCCAAACTGATCGTGCGCGAGGTCCTTGCCCACGCGGACTCCTCTTCCCACAAGAAATTCGTCCAGGTCGTCGGCCGAGGGCCGCTCATGTTGGTGGTCCGATGGCTCGAAGAGGAACAGGAGAGGGGGGCCATGCGCGGGGATTTCGATCCGCGCATGATGGCGATGACCATCATCAGTCTTTCTGCTTTTCCGTTCCTGATGCTGCCCGTGATGGGTGACGAACTCGGCATCGAACTGGATGAGGGCTTTCCCGAACGACTGATCCGGCACAATCAACAGATCATCGCCCGAGCACTCCGCGCCCGAACGGAGGAAGACCGATGAGGGGGACGCCCGACCGATTCGGGGACGTCATGCGGTCGCTGTCGTGGTTCTCGATCGCCATCGTGGCAATTCTCGGCCTCGGCTGCGGCGACATGGATCCGGCCAGTCGCCTGGAGAAGGTGCGGCCCGGCACGGACGTGCCCCAGGCCCGGTTGCGCGTCCGGGTCGAAACGGCCAGACGGGCCCGACTGGCCAGTGGCGAGCGGGTGACGGGTACGGTTCGCGCGTTCCACCGCGCGACCGTCACGGCCGAGACCCAGGGACGTGTCGTCGAACGGCACGTCGAGGCGGGAACCCGCGTCGAAAAGGGTGGCCTCCTCGTCGAACTCGAGTCGTCGCGTCTCGAATTGGAACTGCGGCGCGCGGAAGCGGCACTCCGGGCGGCTCGGACCGTGCTGGCGCATGCCCGGCGGGAGTTCGAGCGTGGGAAACAACTGCTCGAGCGCAAGGCGATCAGCACCCAGCATTTCGATGACCTCAAGCATGCCGTCGATCGGGCTCGGGATGAGGTCGTCCTGGCGACGGTTGCCCGGGATACGGCCCGGCGGAATCTGGCCGACACGAAGATCACGGCGCCTTTCGCCGGGACGGTCGACTCGCTGGCCGTCGATGTCGGCGATTTCGTGGTCCCCGGAACGCCGGTCGCGACCCTCGTCGATCTTTCCCGGGTCCGGATCTTCGGCGGCGTGACCGCGCGCGAAGCCGCACGACTCGAGCCAGACACCCCCGCGCGCGTGAGCTTCGCCGATCTCGGCGGAGCGAGCTTCGATGCCATCTTGAAGAGCGTGAGCCGGGTTGCGGGCAATGCGGACGGGACCTACGAGATCGAGCTCTGGCTCGACCCGCCCGAGGACGTCACGATGCGCGATGGCCTGGTCGCGCAGATCGCCTTGCCTGATTCCGGAGTGGCACCGAGTCTGCTCATCCATCGGGCCGCGGTCCTTCGAAGGGACGGGCGCCCGGAGGTCTTCGTCGTGCGGGAGGAGAACGGGATGACCGTCGCGCGGATCCGTCCCGTCCGGACGGGTCGGAGCGAAGGAGACTGGATCGAGATCCTCGACGGTCTCGAGGAAGGGGATGCCGTCGTCTGGGACGGCCACTTCGCCCTCGAGGATGGCTCGGTCGTCCTGGTCGACGGCCCACCGGCGAATCTCGCGGCCGTCGAAGCCGTCGGCGACGACGCGACCGCGGCACCACCGGACTGAACGCCGATGGAACGACTCGTCCGCTTCTTCGTCGAGCGCCACCTGCTGGTGAACGTCATCACCCTGGCGGTCGTCGTCCTCGGCCTGTTGGCGATGATGCGGACCAACATCGAGGGTTTTCCCGAAGCGACGCTGCCGCTCTTCATCGTGACGGCGAACCTGCCGGGCGCCTCCGCCCGGGACGTCGAAACCAAGATCACGATCCCGATCGAGGACGAGCTGCGCGAGGTCGATGGGCTCGACAACTACACGACGATCATTACCGACAACCGATCCGTCACGACCGTCGAACTCGACATCGACGCGTCGGACGAAGACATCCTGGAGACCGAGCGCGACGTCCGGAACGCGATCGACTCGATCAGCGGATTCCCGCCGGACATGAAAGACGATCCCCACATCTTCGTGATGGATCCCTCCAAGCAACCGATCCTCGAAGTCGCGATCGCCGGCGACGAAGCACGCTTGCCCGAGGTCGCCCGACAGGTCGAGCGGGCCCTGCTCCGTGTCGATGGCGTCGGGTCGGTCAGTCGCGTCGGCCTCGCGGACCCCGAGCTCCGCGTGCTCGTGGATCCCGAGGCGGCCCGGGCGCACAACGTGGCCATTCTCGATGTCGTCCGGGCCATCGACGGACGCAACGTTTCGGACACGGGCGGCGTCCTCGAGAGCGCGGGCGATCGCCGACAGGTCGTGATGTGGAGTCGCTTCGACGACCCGCTCGAGGTGAACGACGTCATCATCCGCTTCAGCGAAGAAGGTCCTCTCCGTGTCCGGGACGTGGCTCGCCTCGAGCTCGGACGGGAGGATGTCGGCCTGATCGCGGGAACGAACGGCCGGCCGGGCCTTTCCCTCGTCGCGATCAAGCGGGCGGACGCGGATACCCTCGAAACGCGGGCGGGAATCGGGCGTGCCCTCGAGCAGGTCGATCTGCCTCCCGGCGTCACGGTCACGATCGTGAACGACCGATCCTTCGACATGAAGAACCGGCTCGAAGTGATCGCGAGCAACGGCGCGATGGGGATCATCCTCGTCGCCGTGATCGTCTTCCTCTTCCTGGCGCCGTCCGCCGCTTTCTGGGTCTGCCTCGGCGTTCCCCTCGTCATCCTCGGTGTGATCGCGCTGATGCCCATGGTCGGCATGACGATCAACTACGTCTCGACGATCGCCTTCGTGATCGTGCTGGGGATGTTGGTCGATGATGCGGTGGTGGTGGCGGAGAAGATCCTGCTTCGGCGGCAGGAAGGACTCTCACCGGCGGACGCGGCGGTATCGGGGACGGTGATGGTCGCCCGGCCCGTGATCGCTTCGGCGGCGACGACCCTCCTGGCCTTCGTTCCGATGCTGGCGATCGGCGGAATGGCTTCGAAGATCATCTGGCAGATTCCGGCCGTCGTTTCCCTGGCCCTGGGGCTTTCCCTGATCGAGAGTTTCGTGATCCTGCCCCCCCACATGTCGATGGTCAGGGGACATGGCCGGCCACGACCGAAGCGGGCCTTCGTGCTCTGGATCGAAGAGCACTACCGGCGTGCGCTGCATGCGACGATGCCCCATCGAGGCAAGGTGATCGCGGGCTTCGCAGCGATCTTCTTCGTGATCCTGCTGGGCATCGTTCCGCGAATGGAGTTCGCGTTCTTTCCGCAGGAGTCTTCTCCGGGCTTCTCGATCAAGGTCACGATGCCGCCAGGGACGCCGATCGAACAGACCGAGGCGATCGTCAACGTGATCGAGGGACAGCTCGCGGATCTCATGAACGAGGATCTGCTCGCGGTGACGACGCGGGTCGGACACCAGGATCCCGAAGCCATCGATCGCGAATATGGTTCCGCGGAGAACGAGGGGCTCGTCTCGGTTCATCTCCGTCCGGGGGAGAAGACGCGGAACTCCGGGGAGTGGATCGAGTTCCTTCGTACCCGGATCCGGGTGCCGATCGATGCCGAGATCCGGTTCGAAGCGGAGATCGATGGTCCACCCGGTCTCGAGCCCGTCAGCATCTACGTCCTGGCCAATGACGACGTGAAACGACGGCAGACCGCCCTCGCTCTCGCCCAGTTCCTGGGCGGGATCGATGGTGTCGTCGATATCGCCATCGACGAGAAACCCGGGATGCGTCAGATCGATCTCAACCCGGATCCCGAAAGACTGGCCCGGAAGGGATTGGACGCGAAGGACCTGGGAACGACATTGAAGGCTGCCTACTACGGCTTGATCGCCTCGGAGATCCGGGATCTCGACGAGACGACGGAGATCCGCGTTGCCTTCGAACCGGCGGCCCGGCGCTCTCTCGATGCTCTCCTCGAGACGCCCGTTCGCAACAAGCGAGGTGAACTCGTCGTGCTCCGCGACGTGGTCGACCCCGTCGAGACGCCGGCACTCGCGAAGATCCAACATCGGAACGGGCGCCGGGCCGTGCTCGTGAGCGCCGGCCTCTCCGCCGAAAGCGGCCATACGGCCACGACGGTCGCCGAGCGGGTCGAGAGGGAGTTCCTGCCGCGTTATGCAGGGCGCGACGATGTCGAGTTCGAGATTTCGGGCGAGGTCGTGGAATCCCGGCGCGCGACGGGCGACCTGGCTTTCGTTGCGGTCGCGGTTCTCCTCGGGATCGGAGCGGTGATCTCGATCATGTTGGGTTCGTTCCTCGAGGCCTTCTTCGTGATCGCCGTGATTCCTTTTGCGGCCGTTTCGGTCGCCTTGACCTTCTGGTTGCACGGCATGAATTTCAGCCTGCTTCCGCTGATCGGAACGATCGGACTCTCCGGTGTCGTCGTGAACGCCTCGATCGTGATGGTCGACTCCGTTCACCAGGCGTTGCATCGCCTCGATCCGCACGCGGATCCGGAGGCGAGGACGAACGTCGTCGTCGAGGCGCTCGTGTCTCGTCTCCGCCCGGTCCTGGTGACGAGCCTTTCGACCTTCGGCGGCGTCATGCCGACCGCCTACGGGTTCGGCGGATGGGATGCGGTCATGTCACCCATGTCCCTGGCACTGGGCTGGGGCCTCTTCTTCTCTTCGGGCGTGACGCTCTTTCTCGTCCCTTCGCTCTATATCGCCGCGAGCGACATCAATCGCAGGATCGAGCAGTGGCGCCACCAGACCCGGGTCGGCCTCGGCATGTCGACGAGCGGGGGATGACGGACGGGAAGGCGGGGTCGCGTCCCGACGGCGACAAAACCGGGTGCGTGAAGGGGATCCGCGTCAGTTCCCCATTTTCTTGAGGTCGGCCAGGACGCCCTTGGCGACCGCCTTGAGCGTCTCGAAGACGCCTTCACCGGTCGTGGCGCAGGCCTCGAATTCCGGGGCACCCGTCGGGTTGCAGAGCTTCCGCATCTCCTCGAGAGGCGCAGCGTTCGGGAGGTCGCGTTTGTTGTATTGGATCACGTACGGAATCTTGTCGAGGTCGTATCCCTGTTCCTTGAGGTTCACCTTCAGGTTGTCGAGGCTCTCGAGGTTGGCTTCCATGCGCTCGATCTGGCTGTCGGCGACGAAAACGACCCCGTCGACCCCCTTCAGGATCAGCTTGCGGCTGGCGTCGTAGAAGACCTGGCCTGGAACCGTGTAGAGATGGAAACGGGTCTTGAAGCCGCGAATCTCGCCGAGCGCCAGGGGAAGGAAATCGAAGAAGAGGGTCCGCTCCGTTTCGGTCGCCAGCGAGATCATCTTCCCCTTCACGTCGGGATTCGTCTTCAGGTAGATATGCTGGAGATTCGTCGTCTTCCCGCAGAGACCGGGACCGTAGTAGACGATCTTGCAATTGATCTCTCTCGAGCTGTAGTTGATGAACGACATGGGGAGCCTTGTTCGGAATAGGAAAGTTCGGAAAGAGGGTCCGATCGGCAGGCCGATCGGAGGGATCGGGTCCTGTTGTCAGTCGGAGAAGAGGTTGTCGATATCGTCGTCGGTGATCTCCGCGAAGGGGGAGCCTTGCGTCTGCACCTCGGTCTCCGCCTTCTTCCGGATCTCCTCGAAGATCTTGGCCAATTCGTTTCCGGCCTTCTTGACGCGCAGGCGAACCAGGCCGAGTGAGCTTCGTTCGTCGAAGATGACGACCAGGATCATGCGGTCGCCGACCAGGGTCATGTGCAGGTTGTCGCTCTGTCCCTGGTGGAAATGGATCGGGAATTCCTCTTCGCCGACGATCTTGGCGAGGCCGCCGGTCGCGGCGACACAGCCGGCGGTCAGGCTCGCGAGGCTCGTGCTGTCGATGCCGAGCATCTCGCCGGCCTCGGCGATCAATTGCCCGGCCTTGTCGACCACGAAGATGCCCTTGGCGTTGGCGTCTCGGACCAGCTTCTGGATGATCGCGAGGACCCGGTCGAAGTCCTCCTGTTGCATCACGAGCTGGGATTCCATCATCGGCATCTGCCTCTGTAACCGTCCGGGAAATGGACCCTTTTTTCGAGGTTACCCCGCACGGGGTCGAATCGGCAACCGCCGTCACGGAAGCGTGAGGGGGGATGCTCCCCAGTGGATCGGTCGGCGTTCACCCGACCTTTAGGCGTAGCGCGCGGTTTCGCGTCCCGGAGCCGCCGTCCGTCCCCGGACGGGGACGGATGCGCGCCGGAAGCGATGGACAGAGCCGGATTCGTCGTCAAACGCCTCCGTCGGAGAGCGACCGGCGGTTCTCGATGGCCCGGCTGACCGTGACGTGATCCGCGTATTCGAGATCACCGCCCAGGGGCATGCCGTACGCGATCCGGGTGATCCGCGCACTGGCGCCGCGAAGCCGCTCGGCGAGGAAATGGGCGGTGGCGTCGCCTTCGGCGGTGGGATTCGTCGCGAGGATGATCTCCTTCACGCCTCCGTCGCGTGCCCGCCGTTCGAGCTCGCGGATCCGAAGGGTTTCCGGACCCATCCCGTCGATCGGGGAGAGTGCACCGCCGAGCACGTGGTAGAGCCCCTTGAAACCGCCGCTGCGTTCGACGGCCGCCATGTCAGCGGGCTCTTCGACGACGCAGATGAGCGTCGTGTCACGTCCGGGATGCGCACAGACGGGGCAGGGCGATCGATCCGAAAGAGTGAAGCAGGTTTCGCAGACGACCGTGTCGCGCTGGAGCCTGGCGATCGACTCGGAGAGTTCCCGGGCCAGCTCCTCGGGCGCGCTCAGCAGGAAATAGGCGAGTCGTGTCGCGGATTTCTCGCCGATCCCCGGAAGCCGTTTGAGACTGGCGACCAGCCGATCCATTGCGGGTGAAGAAGACATGTCAGTTTCCGAGGCCGGCCAGCATGGATTGCTGCATCCGTGCGAGCTCCTGGCCAACCCCCTCCTGGGCTTTGGCGAGTGCCGCGTTCACGGCGGCTGCGACGAGATCCTCGAGCATCGCCCGATCCTCGCCCGAGAGGAGCGAGGGCTCGATCCGGATCGACAAGACGCGGAGCGCGCCGGAAACGGTGGCCTCGACCATGCCGCCTCCGCTGGAGCCCTCGAAACGTCGCGTGGCCAGTTCCTTCTGGAGGTCACCCATCTGCGACTGCATCTGGGCTGCCCGTTGCATCATCTTCTGCAGATCGAGGTCATCGGGGCTCATGGATTCTCTCCGAGCGGTCGGATCTCGACGATCTTGGCTTCGAGGATCTCGATGGCGAGATTGACCTCCTCGCTGTTCAGGGCCGCCTGGCGGCGTCTGCGTGTCTGTTCGCGGGACTCGGAGAGTTCGAGGCGGTCGGCCTGCGGCGGCTGGATCTCGACCTCGATCCGGGTCGGTTGGCCGAAGAGCTGCTCAGCGAGCTTGGCAAGTTCGTCCCGACGCGCGCGCAGGCGTTCGGCATGGAAGGCAGCCGGAACACGGAGTCGGATCTTCCGCCCTTCGATGTCGATCAGCTCGGCGCTTTCCAGGCTGGCGAACCGGCTGCGATCGAGTTCGAGCGCCTTCGTGCGCAGCCGGTCGAAGCGTGCCTGCGCCGGTGCGTCCCCGCCCAGGCGCGGGGCCTCGGGCGAAGGGGCCGCGTTCTCGCCACGATCGGGTTTCCTGGTTCCGGCAGGGGGGGGCGGCTCCACGGCGGGCGCCACGCGGGCCGTGTCGGGCTCGGGCGCCGGACTCTCGCTGCGTCGTCGTGGACCCCGACCGGAGACGGGCGGGCGGGATGCGTTCGATCCGCCACCGCCGGAACGCCCGCCGCCCGATGTCGGGAACGCGCCCCCGGCGAGCTGGCGTTCGAGGCGGTCGAGTCGCGCGAGCAACTGCCCGACGTCGTCTCCGGCGGGAAGGGTCGCCAGCCGGATCAGCGCCATCTCGAGGACGGCCGTCGGGCGCGGCGCCCAGGACAGATCCTCGATCTCTCGAACGAGCGCGCGGAACATGCGTCGTAGTCGCGCCGGCTCCGTCCGGCCGGCGAGTCCGATCAGGCTGGCACGCTCCTCGTCGGGTCCCTCGAAGAGGCCTTCCGCGTCGGGCGCGACACGCAGGACGACGAGGTCGCGGAGCAATTCGAGAAGCGCATCGGCGATGCGTCGCGCCTCCGATCCGCCGGAGGTGGCCTTCGCGACGGCTTCGAGCGCCTTTTTCGGATCACCGTCGATACAGGCCTCGACGATTTCGCGCAGGACGTGCCGGTCGACCAGATCGAGGACCTCGGCGAGGGTCTCGTCGGTGATCGTCTGACCACCGTAGGCCACGATCTGATCGAGCAGGGTCTGCGCATCGCGCATCGAGCCGTCGCCTTCCCGCGCGATCGCCGCGAGGGCTCCGGGAGAGATGTCGATTCCCTCGGATCGACAGATCTCGGCCAGGCGTTCACTCACGCTGGCAAGGGCGATGCGCCGGAGATCGTGGCGCTGACAGCGGGAAAGCACCGTGAAGGGGATCTTCTCGGGGTTGGTCGTGGCGAAGATGAAGAGGCTTCGCGGCGGCGGCTCTTCGAGGGTCTTGAGCAGGGCGTTGAAGGCGGACGTCGAAAGCATGTGGACTTCGTCGATGATGAAGATGCGATGCTTGCCGGGCGCCGCGGCATAACGGATCGACTCGATCACCTCGCGGATGTCATCGACCCCGGTTCGGCTCGCGGCATCGATTTCCTGGACGTCGGTCGAACGGCCTTCCGTGATCTCACGGCAGGCCGTGCAACTTCCACAGGGCTCGTCGGTCGGTCCCTTCTCGCAGTTCAGGCAGCGCGCGATCAGGCGAGCGAGGGTCGTCTTCCCGACTCCTCTCGGTCCCGTCAGGAGAAGCGCATGAGGGAGCCGGTCCTGGCGGATGGCATTGCGCAGCGCCGTCGTGACGTGGGCCTGGCCGGAGACTTCATCGAAGCTCTGAGGCCGCCATTTTCGCGCGATGACCTGATAGCTCACGAGGGGGGATCCGTTCTGGGCGCGCCGGTCCGAGCGGACCGGAACGTCCGAGGGGGTGATTCGTGCCGAGGATTGACCGCAGGGCTACCCGATCGCAGCCAAGTCCTGCTACGGCTGCTTCCTTCCGGATCTGACCGGGTTCACAGGATCCCGAACTCGAACGGAACCCTGCGGTCAATGCTCGACACGCGAAGTACGCCGACCCAAAATACCCGGGGTGGGGGCGAGATTCAAACGGCCTCGCGGCGTCGGCTCTCCCCCTGCCCTACACTCCCCGGCGAGGCAAAGGGGCTCTGATGTCGGGTTCGACCTCCGGATCACGATCCGCGCGCGAATTCCCTTTCGAGGCGACGATCCGACGGCGGGAGGACGAGGCCCGCATCCGTGAACTGGCGTGTCTCTACGCGCGGATGGTCGATCGTCGGGATTGGGATTCGATTGCCGATGTCTTCGCGGACGATGCCCAGCTGTCGGGCCCCGGCTTCTCGATGAGGGGCCATCGAGAGCTGATCCGGGGGCTTTCGGGAATCGACCGCTACGCTGCGACCCTGCATTGCGTCCACAATCAATTGATCGAGATCTCGGGAGACGACGCTTCAGGCGAGGTCTATTGTGTCGCGAACCATCTCCACAAGATCGAGGGCGAGCCCTGGAAGCTCGACATGGGGATCCGCTACCAGGATCGCTATCGGCGGACCGGGGCGGGATGGCGGATCGTGACGCGCACGCTCGATATCGTCTGGCAACAGGAAGCCCGTCTGTGCTGAGCCGGTGTCGCCGCGAGACGACTTCGGGGTTCGCTGGCGGGCTCTTCGCGGAGAACCAGCAGGGGCCGATCCGGACCGGAGGCCAGGATGGCAGCGACGAAGCCAGGTGACGCAGACTGGACTTCGAGCCTGCTTGCCCGGGTCGATCGGCTGCTCCCGGATGCGATCCGGAATGAGGCCGCCAACGGTCGGACCGACGGGCTCCAGCGCGCCAGGCTGGTTCTCGTGGTCATCGTCGTGGGCAGCCTGATCGGGCTCCTTTCGGGTCTCAACCATCTGGCGAACGGAAACACGCCTCGTGCCGTGTTCACGATGTCCGCGATCGTTCCCTTCTTGCTTTCCCTGGTCGTCCTGCGCTGGTCTGGCCGGGTCGGACCCGCGGCCCACTACCTCTGTGCGCTGTGTACGTTCTTCGTGATCGGGAGTCCTTTCCTCGCCCGGGACAGCGTTCCTCTCATGGTCGGGCTGATTGCCGTTCCCCTGGCAGCGACCGTCATGGGCGGTGCGCGGGTCGGGCTCGTCTGGACGGGGATCGCTCTCGTTCTGCTCGTGGGTGCAGCCGAGGTCCTGCCCTTCAGCCAGGGAGAACGAGACGTCGCCTGGAACATCGTGACCCTCACGATCGGCTGCGGGATCGCGCTCGCGACGACCGAGTTTCTTCGCGACCGCGCGATGCGCGAGGCGGCGCTCGAGCGGGAACGGGCCGAGGATCAGACGCGAATCCAGGCGCGAACACAGAAGGCCCTGGCCGAGAGCCAGGCGCTCTTCGCAACCGCCTTTCGGCGGGCGCCCTCGGCGCTCGTGTTGAGCGTGGCCGCCACCTCCGAGATCCTCGACGTCAACGAGGGCTTCGAGCGGATCTTCGGCTATCGCCGCCAGGAGGTATCGGGCCGGAAATTCGTCGAACTCGATCTCTGGCCGACGCCGGCATCCCGACATGCCTTCGTCCGGAAGGTCCTGGAAACGGGCTCGCTCGACGGGGAGGAGGTTTCCATGCGGACCCGGACGGGAGAGCAGATCTGGCTGCTTCTTTCCGGGGAGACACTCGATGTCGATGGCCGCACGTGCATCCTGGTCCAGGGGATCGACATCTCGGACAGGAAGAGACTCGACGAGGAACTCGAGCGGCGTCGGGAAGAGATGGAACTGCGCTTTGCCGAGCGTGGGGAACAGCTGAAGGCATCACAGGCCGAGCTCCGGGAGCGTGAGCGGCTGGCGGCGGTGGGAACCCTGGCCGCGGGAATCGCCCATCAGATCAACAATCCGATCGGGGGCATCATGGCGGCGACGGAATTCGCCTTGATGACCCGTGCGGAGGAGGATCCGGACGCGGAGGAGGTCTATCGCCAGGCTCTCCAGACGGCCCTCGAAGAAGCCCGGCGCTGTGGACGGATCGTCAAGAGCGTCCTGAAATTCGCCCGGGACGAGCCGACCCCGAAATGGGTCGAGGACCTGAATCCCACGGTCCATCGCGCCTGCGAACTCGCCCGGACCTATGTCGAGAAGACCGGTGGTGAACTCACGATCGGATTGGCTCGGGAACCGCTGCCGGTCCAGATCAGTTCGATCGATATCGAGCAGGTCGTGCTCAACCTCGTACGGAATGCCGCGGAGTCGAAACCCGGCGGCGCCACGGTCCACGTCGCGACACGACGCGCAGAGCCAGAGGTCGAGATCCTCGTCGAGGATGATGGTCACGGAATCGAAGCGGGGATCCGATCGAAGGTCCTCGACCCCTTCTACACGACCCGGCTCGAGGACGGGGGTTTCGGGCTCGGTCTTTCCGTGGCGCACGGTGTCGTTTCGGACCATGGCGGATCACTCGAGATCGAGAGCGTGGAGAGCGGAGGGACACGGGTCCGCGTCCGACTGCCGATCGCCGACATGAGCGCGGGCGTCGTCATCTGATCGCCGCTCCGGAACTCGAGATCGCTTCTCAGGCTCGTTCCGGCGTGAAGCGGACGTGCATGTGCAGCACGCTGCGAACGAGAGCCGAGGAGCCGAACTCGGGGCCCCCTGCCGCATAGCGCATGTCCGGTATGCGCCGAAGCAGTTCCGTCAACGCCACCCGGAGTTCCATGCGGGCGAGGTTCGCGCCCAGGCAGAAATGGTTGCCGATGCCGAAGCCGAGATGCTGTGCGTTCCGGTCGATCCTGAAGACATCCGGATCCTCGAAGACCGAGGCGTCGCGATTCGCCGAGCCGTAGATCATCAGGACCTTCTGGCCCTTCCTGATCGGGACGCCGCGAAGCTCGGTATCGCGGGTCGCCGTCCTCGCGAAGGAGAGGACGGGGGAAACGAGGCGGACGATCTCCTCGACGGCTCCGGGGATGAGCGACGGATCCTCGATGAGGCGCGCCCGGGCATCCGGATTCTCGATCAGGAGCTGCATCCCCCCGGTCAGTCCGTTGCGTGTCGTCTCGTTGCCCGCGATCAGGAGCAGGACACAGAGCTTGATGAGTTCGTCGTTGCTCATCTCGCGCTGTGCTTCGGTTCGCGTGACCCCCATCCGGTCGTCGCCGATATCGCGATCTTCGTGCTGGATGAGGAAACCCTCGTCCTTGGCACGGACCAGGATGCTGATGAGATCTTCGCGGGGATTCTTGCGGCGGTCATCGATGATGTCGGTCAGGTACTCGTAGTATTCGAGCGCCGCCTTTCCGGCCGCCGCCGTGATCTCGGGGTCGTCCATGTTGCCGGTCGCGCCGATCATGGCGTCGGACCATTGGTGGAAACGCTCCCGGTCTTCGCGCCGGATCCCGATCATCTCGGCGATCAGGCACAGGGGCAGCGGAACGGCGATGTCCTCGACGAAATCGCATTCGCCCTTGGAGGCGATCTTGTCGATCGCCTCGTCGGTGATCTCCTGGAAGATCGTTTCCCACTGGCGAACCATGCGGGGCGTGAATCCGCGGTTGATCAGCCCGCGCATCTGCCCGTGACGGGGCTCGTCTTCGTCGATCAGCCCGATCTTGGGATTGACGGGACCGGGAATGACGCCCTGGCCCGAGCAGAAGATCTCGTGGTTCTTCGAGACGTGGACGACCTCCGGAAAGCAGCTCAGGATGAATGCCTGGGTCTTCTCGCTCCAGAAGACCGGCTCGTTCTCCCGAAGCCAGCGCATGCGTTCGGGCATCTCCTCGTTCCAGCTCGAGGCCTGGGCGAAATCGACGTCAATCTCCATGGCGGGGGGTCCTTTCCTGGGCAGGGGGGTGGGAAGTGGCTTCGTGCGGATCCGCGCGAAGCGTCCCGAGGGCGAATTCGGCCGCGCGAACGAGACCTTCTTCGACGGGGTAGTCGGGATTCGCGAGCCAGCTCGTGATCGCGGAATTCATCATGCCGACCGCCATCTGGGCGAGGAAGGCAGGATCCTCGTCGCGGCGCATCTCGCCGGTGTGTTGCCCTTCCTCGATCAGCCGGACGAAGGGCTCGACCAGGCGTTCGAGATAGGGATGGGGACCGGCCGGCGTCGAATCGCTTCGGATGAACTCGAGCAGGACGTCCCGCGAGACGCCGCGACTGGCGGAGATGCCCTCACTGGCAGCGGAAACGAAGGCGCGGAGCTTGTCGCTGCTCGAACCCCCGGCGGCCGGGTCGAGATATCTCGCGGTCATCGTATGGAGTTCTTCGAAGACCTCGCCGGTCATCAATCGGAGAAGCGCCTGCTTGCTCTGGAAATGATTGAAGAAGGTGGCCGGCGCCACATCGGCCACGCGTGCGATCTCGTCGACCGTGGTCGCCTCGAAACCCTGCTTCGCGAAGAGTTCCCGGGCGACGGAATAGATCCGGGCGCGGATCTCGGCCTTGCGCCGCTCGCGGCGGCCGAGGGGGGCGACGGTCGACGCGTCGCCCGCGTTCGGGGTGTCGGAGGCCGGGGGCGCGGCGGAACTCGGAAGGCCTGGGCGGCTCGGCATCGCGGACTGGATCTCCCGGAACTCGGCGGCCGCGGGAACCCCCACCTGCGACCGTGACCATCGATGAAACATCCTGGGCCTCGTCCTGACCGTCATGGGAAAACGATACGGTGGAGAGGCCTATAACTTTAGAGTCTACTCCAAATTTGGTGGATGCTCCAGGAAAATCGATCCCAGACGCGATTCTCTCGGACTCTGGGCACGAAAAGAATGCGAATCGATTCTCTTTTTGAGTGGGTCCCGTCGCCCTGGATTCTTCAGAGTCGTGCCGCGAGCATCTCCATCCGGTCCGCGCCGAAGTAGAGGTCGTCGCCCACGACGAAGGTCGGGACGCCGAAGACACCCTGGTCATAGGCCGCGCGGGTCTTCGCGGTCAGCAGGTCCAGGCCCTCTCGGCTGGCCGCCTCCTGCAGTGCCGGATCGTGACTTCCTGCAGCCAGGCAGGCCCGGAGGACCTCGGGATCGGCCGCGTCCTCCTGTTCCTGCCAGACCGCCTCGAAGACCGCATCGTGGAATCCGGATCGCGAGATGCCCTCGCGTTCGAGCAGCGCCGCGATCGCCATCGCCTCGTCGCAGACCGGGATCGGCGGGGAGGGCATGGCGAAGGGAATCTTCCAATACTCGATGAGGCGAAAGATGTCCGCCATGAAATGGGCCCGCTTGGGTGGGCAGAGGGGATCCTCACGCTCGGCCCAGGGCGCCTCGTCGACCTGGAGGTTCAGCAGAACGCTCACGGAGACCGGGCGCCATCGGATCCTGGCCCCCTTGTCCAGCAGGAGGCCCATTCGCCGGGTCGCGAAATAGGCGAAGGGGCTTCGGAAGTCGTAGTAGAAGTCGATTGCGGTCATCTGGGCTCCTCGAAGGCGGGTGCCGTGCGACTCGGATCGATGCTCGAGCACGGAGTCACAGACTCGGGCGATCGAGGATACACGACACGCGGCGAAGGGATTTCCGATCCACGATGACCGCGTCCGAAAATGGCTGATCCCGATTCCAGCCTCGACGTCGGGGGACCGATTGCCAGATCCTCGGCCGACACCCTCCTTCGTCAGGTCCTTGGCGAGCTCATCAAGCGCGATCCTCCGGCCCGCCCGGCCGATTCCTCGGGATTTCCGCGGAACCTCGACTCCTTCGCTGGCCACTGGGCAGTTCGACTCCTGCTCTGCCGTTTTCCGGCCAGGGTCCCTGGAGCCACCTCGATCGATGCGTTCGGCAAGCCGCGTTCCTTCACGCTCGGAGGATCGGACGAGGCTGCAGCCGGGACGCGTATGGGAGACGGACTGATGAGTTCATCACGCCACATTCGCGAGACGGCCCGGTGGTCGATCGTGCCCCTCCGATCGTCGGGTGTCTTTGCCGTCGGCGCCTTGCTGCTCGTCGGGCTATCCGGATCTGGCGGAATTGCCCACGCCCAGAAGTCCCTACCCTGCGATCCCACGGGTGAATGGCTCGAGCAGTGGCAGATCAAGGAGGGCGAAGCGGCGGGGGAGGGAAGGCTCGAATCGTTCTCGAGAAGACGGCCCGCCCTGGAACCGCTCGCGACGACCCTGGGCGCGAGTCCGGCCGGCCCCGAAACGGGCGGCCCCGTCGCTCTTGCTGGCACGGCTCCCGGGACCGAGGCGCTCGGGGAGCAGCGCGTCCTCGTCTCGCTCGTGAACTTCACGAACGACCCCTCGACGCCGCTTCTGAGGGCGGACGTCGATGACGCGGTCTTCAATCTCTCGAACCCGGATTCCGTCGCTTCGTATGTCCTCGAAGCGTCCTACGGGAAGGCCTGGCTGAGTGGCAGCGTGAACGATTGGGTCTCGGCCAGCTATGCGGATGCCTCGTGTCTCATCAGCGGGGAGTCCTCCACCCAGCGATTGATCGACGAACTCGATCCCACGATCGATTTCTCGACCGTCGACCGATGGATCGTCGTCATCCCGCAGAATCCGAACTGTGGATTCGCGGGCGTCAGCTCGCTCGGAAAATGGACCTTCGATTCCGACGAAGGCGTCGTGAACCTCTCGCGGATCGTGATCAACGGAACGCTGACCCCGTCGCTCCTGACGCACGAGCTGGGACACAGCCTCGTCGGCCTGCAACACTCGGCCGATCTCGAATGCGGCGCCGTGCCGAACGGGACGTCCTGTAGCGAGTTGAAGAAGCTCGACCGATACGACGTCATGGGGAGTGGGACCGGCCATTTCACGCCCTCCTCGAAATACGCTCTCGGCTGGCTCGACGGCGAGATCGTCGACGTCACGGGAGCGGGGGGCGTCTTCCTCCTCGAGCCCTACGAAACGGGTGGCACCGGAACGAAGGCGCTGCGGATTCCCGTGCCCTGGCCGAACGACCGCTACCGGGAGACCCGGAACTACTACGTCAGCTATCGAAGACCCCTGGGTCTCGACGCGGCCTATCCGGAGCTCGCGACCGACGGGGCGATGCTTCACGAGGACTCGATCTTCTTCTCCGACTACTACGACAACGTGACGGGCGTTTCCCGGCTGATCGACGCGAAGCCCCAGGCGACGAGCGTGTCGGTTCCACAAGACGCCGATTCGGCGGATGTTCTCCTGGAAATCGGACAGACCTTCGTCGATTCCGTTCACGGCATCACGATCGGGACGCTTTCCGTTTCGGGCGGGATGCTCGAGGTGTCGGTCACGATCGATCAGTATTGCGGCAACGGCGTCGTCGATACGGCGATCGGGGAGATCTGTGACGGGACCGATCTCGGAAGCGCGACCTGTGCGTCGATCGGCTTCACGAGCGGGACACTCGGCTGCGCGACCTCCTGCAAGCGCTTCGATACGGCGTCATGCGGTCCGGCGCAATGCGGGCCGAACGATTCCTATGATGCGGCCAGTCAGCTCTGCCATGCGTCGATCCTGAGTACCGGCCCGGTCCACATGTCGGTCTACCGCAACGCGCCGGATTTCACGTCGGCTCGCGCGTCCAGCTTCGCGACGCTCCTCACGGAGAGTCGGGGCGGGACCAACATCAACCAGAGTTTCTCGGGCGTGCGCACGATCATGCATCGCTCCCTGATCCCCTTCGACACGTCTCCCCTGCCCGACGGCGTCACGCTCGTCTCGGCCTCCCTCGACCTCACCCACGACGTCTTCTGGGATCCGGTGGTCAATACCCATCCCGACCTCGGCGACCAGCTCGTGCTCGTCCAGACCTCGGATCCCGACCCCTTCGTACGAGACAGGACGGACTACGGCGCCTTCACCCCGTTCGACTCGCCCGTCGAAGGGGCCCCGCGCTTCGATCTCGGCGATTCCTACGTGGCGGGCGGCGCGATCTCCTTCCCCCTGAACGCGGCGGGTCTCTCGTGGATCGATGACACGGGAACGACCCGACTCGGCCTTCGCTGGGGCTACGACGTCGACGACATCGAGGTGTCCGTCGACGCCGTGACGGCCAGCATCGCGATCGTGCCCCGCGATGCCCCGAGTCTGGGACCCCGGCTGAACGTCACCTATCTGCCCCTGCCCGAGCCGGGGATCGGGATGTCGTTGGTGTTGGGCGTCGGTGTCCTGGTGGGCCTCGCGAGGAGGCAGCGACCCTGACCCGCGTCCCGCCCGTCGCCTGCTCCCGTCCGGTTTCGGCGATTCCGCTACAATCGACGCAGTCCGAATCGAAAGGGAGTCCGGTTCATGAAGTACAGCGTCTGGGTCGTCTGGTTGGGCTCGTTGTGGGCGATGCTCGCCGGTTCCGGATGGGTGGTGACGGCCGGCCAGGTGGCCTTCTGGGGGACGCTTGCTGCCCATGTGGTGGAATTCGTCGTGAAGCGACCCGTCATGGAAGCGGCGGGGGGGTCGATGGTCCACCATTTCGTGCAGACGTTGATCTACGGGCTCTTCCACTGGAAGCCGCTCGAGGCGAAAGCGACGTCGACGCGCGACTGAGAGCGGTCGATCACGACGATCCCGCGCCGGCTCGCGACCGGCGCGCGGGGATCGGTCGGGGCGGCATCGCGGGGTTTTTCCGCGTCCGGACGGAGGTCGATCCATGGACGCCCGGATCGCGATCGTGGGAGCCGGACCGGCGGGAGCGCTGCTCGCGTACCTGCTGTCTTCCCGAGGCGTGGACACGCTTCTCATCGAGCGGCAATCCGACTTCGCGCGGGAGTTTCGGGGCGAGATCCTCCAGCCGAGCGGGATCCGGGCGCTCGAGGCGAGCGGCATCCGCCTCGATGTCCTCCGGACGGCTCGTCCCCGGTTCTTCGAGGCGTATCTCCGGGGCCGTTGTTTCTTCTCCGTCGAAGTCGATGATCCCGAGGCGTTGATTCCGACCGCCGTGTCACAGCCGCATCTTCTCGAGCACCTGGTCGAGCGGGGCCAGGCCACCGGCCATCTCGAGTTTCTTCGTGGGACGGCTCTCCGCGGGCTCGAGCCGAGGGATGCTGGCTTCGAGATGCGGCTTCTCGAGAGCGGCAGGGATTCGGAAGCGCGACGGCGCGTTCCCTTCGTGATCGGCGCCGACGGTCGGGCGTCTCTCGTGCGGAAGAGGATCGCGCCCCGGGTCGTGACGCGCAGCACGCCCCTCGACATCGTCTGGTTCAAGCTTCCGTTGCCCGATGCCTGGAAGGTCGCGCCGCGTGGCCGATTCGAAATGGGTGGGGGCCATCTCCTGATCTCCGTCAACTCGCCCGACGACCAGCTCCAGACGGCGTGGGTCATCATCAAGGGAACCTATGGGGCGCTCCGAAAGCGAAGCCCCGCGGAGTGGGCGGAAGAGATGGCTGCACACGCCGATCCGGAACTGGCGGAGCACATCCTGCTTCATCGCGATTCGATGCGATCACCGTTCCTGCTGAACGCCGTGACGGATCGCGTGGTGGGCTGGACTGCGCCCGGCGCGCTGCTGATCGGGGACGCCGCCCATACGATGTCGCCCGTCGGCGGCCAGGGCATCAACCTCGCGCTTCGGGATGCGATCGTCGCCGCGAATGAGCTCGTGCCCGCATTGCGCAGCGGCGGAGACCTCGATACGGCGGCGGCCCGGGTCGAGTCGCTGCGCGCTCGAGAGATCGATCGCGTTCAGCGGATCGCGGCGGTGCCGCCGCGCATCGTGATGGGGACGACCGCTGCCCACGCCATTGCGCGTCGGGGGCTGGCCATGCTCGGTCGCCTCTCGCGATTCGGCGCGATACGCGAAGGAATCGGTCGCAATCCTGTTCTATCGGCGCTGCTCGATGGCGTGACGGAGGTCCATCTGGAGGTCTGAGGCGACGCGAGGTAGCATTCGGCATGGTTCTTTCACCATTCGTGCGGAAAGGATGGGCTCTTCTCGCATTCTGTCTCGCCGCGATCCCGTTCCCGGCGGATGCCCTGGCAATTGACTCGGTTTCGATCCGATATCTCGATTCGCATCCGATCCCCGGTCGAAGCATGGAAAGGCAGGAGTTCAGGATCTCGCGAACGCCGTCGGCGCATCCGGGATCGGAATCATCGTCTAGAGAAATCGACCGATACTTCGAAGAACTTTCTGCTCTTCTGGTGGCCGGTCATCTCGATCACGACTGGCAGCTGGCGATTCCGGACGCCCCGGCGATCGAGATCGTGATCGAGCGGAACGGGAAGAAGCGAACACTCGTTTCCTGTCACACGCTGCTCGAACGGGATCCAGAAATCGCAGTCACGAAGAGGGGCGTCGTGAGAGTGGCGCGCGAAGCGCGGAAGGAACGGCTTGCTCGGGAGAGCGAAGCCTTTCGTCGCCATCGGGAGGCCTTCGAGGCCATCCTGCGCCTCTCGCTCGAGAGACTCCATTCGCGGTTCGCGGGCGGTTCCTGAAAACGATCACGATCCTGGCCGCCGAAAACGGAGACGGTCGCTTCCCGTCATCGTGCCCCGCTCGAGTCCGGCCCTTTCGAGAAGTCGTGCCGCAAGCTTCCAGAATGCAACGGTCCGTTGTATCGCGTGCGGTGTGCGGGGGCGCGCCCAGCGCTGGATTCCTTCCGGCGTGCCCTCATGATTCCGGGCTTCGATGGCGTCGGTAGATCTCCCGTACCCATTCTGCGCCCGGATGGTCGGCCCATTTTTCGTGCCAGCGCCGACTCTTTTCGGTCGACGCCTCGGCGGGGCCACCCCAGTCGCCGACCTCGACGCAGGGCATGAGGAGCGCCGCACAGGCGAGGTCGGCCACGCTGAATCGATCTCCCATGAGATATCCAGTCCGCGTCGACGCCTTCGCCACGAAGTCGAACGCCCGACGCGTCTTGTTCCGAGCGGCCGCCGCGCTCTTGGCATCGATGCCCATCTTGTTCTTCATGAGAGCACCGACCAGGGGGAAGGTCGATCGGTAGAGGCCACGAACGACCGCGTTCCTTCCCTGGCAGAAGGTTCCGGACGCATAACGCGCGTCCATGACCTCGAAGAATTTCACGAGTCGGACTGCCGGTCCGATCTCGTCGTCCCATTCTCGGAGCAGGGATCGCGCCCGCGCGGCATCGGTCTCCGCTTTCGGAAACAGGGCCGGTTCGGGTCGCGTGCGTTCCAGAAATTCGAGAATGGGCGTCGAGCCCGCGATGACCTCGCCCCTCACGCGCAGCACGGGCGTCTGGGTCATTCCGGTCAGCTTCTTCACCGTCCGCATGTGCGGACCCGGGAGGAGAGAAATCCGTTCGTGTTCGATCCGCTTCAGATCGAGTCCCCACCTCGCCTTCTCATTGAAATGGGAGCCCGGGAAATGGAAGAGTTCGATCTCGGCCATGGTCTCTCCCCGTTCGGATCCTGGCGGATCCTGGCAAGAGTTATATGATATCCATCATACCATGAGGTACGGGCCCGAACACAAGAAAAGGAGCCGCAGGCGGATCCTCCGGCGTGCCGCGGCCCTCTTCCGACGCCATGGCTATGCCGGCGTCGGAATCGATCGCGTGATGGCCGCAGCCAACCTGACGCGCGGCGCGTTCTACGCTCATTTTCCCTCGAAGGCGGCTCTCTTCGCGGAGGTCCTGGCCGAGGAGAGTGATTTCGTTCGACGGCTGCGCTCGGCGTCGGATGCGCGTGAAGTGATCTCGGTCTATCTCGACCCCGACAATCGGGAGAAGGTCGCCCGGGGATGTACCCTGGCCACGTTGACGAACGAGGTTCCACGGCGCGACGCAGCGGCGCGTCGCGCCTATGCCGCCCAGATCGAATCGCTGGCCTCCGAGTTCGAGCGCCATCTGCCGCTTGCCGATCCGGACCGTCGGGCCCGCGCTCTCGAGGCCGTCGCGCTTTGTGTCGGGGGAATCGGAATCGCACGCGCCGCCGGCGACGAAGAACTCGCACGCGAAGTGCTCGGGGTCTGTCGTGAGAGGGCCATCGCCGCGATCTCCGACGAAGGCGGTGCGTGATCCATGGCGCATCGGATGGATCTCTGCGTTTTCGTTGCCGATCCGCATCCGACTCCGGCTTCGCGAGCGCGCCACCTGGTCCGCATTCCGTGATCCGCTAGGGACAGCCCGGCGTCGTTCCGCAGACGTTGCCAGTCCCCTGCACTCCACCACTCGTTTGCGAGCCGCCACTGTTGTTGAGCTGGATCACGTTGTCGCTGAAGACCCAGTCCCCGATGATGGACAGGCCGAAGCTCGCATTGCCGGTCGCCACGTTCTCTCGCGCGAGACCGCCCGGCACAACACCAATGTTCGTGACGGTCAGCTGGAAGCCGGCTAGCCCGTTGGTCGACGCGACGTTGCCCTGGACCAGGGAGTCGTCGAACACGGTGAAACCCTGGCCGCCGTTGAAGGCGGAGACGTTGTCCTGGACGCGACTGCGGCGCCCGATGAAAAAGCCGCTATTGCCGCATTCGCGCACCCTGTTTCCAACCACGACGGACTCCTCTCCAGCGGTGATGCCCGTATCGCCGCAGACAGAGATCGTCGAGCTGCGTATGTGGGCTCTGTGTCCGACTTCGACACCCCTGAAGCCGATGTTGCTCATGCGGACGTCTTCCACATGGGTTCCGTGCGCGCCCCCTGGGAAGCCCCTGGAGATCGCGGTTCGTGGGATTCCGCGGAAGCTTCCATTCCGAATGCGTGCCTGGCCGCCCGTCACGTAAATACCATCGGTCCCGGTCGGTGAGCCGGTGCACGGCTGTCCCGTGAGCACATTCGAGCACAGGATCGAAAAGCCGTTCAGATCGAGCTGGACATGGTCCGCCTCGATCGAGATGAAGGCGGACATGGAGGGCTGGCCGAGTACGGAATTGAAACTCAGGTTGCTCGTCAGGCGATAGCTGGTGCTGGCGGAGAGGGTCACCGGGAAACCCGGCGCAT
>DRKE01000007.1 GCA_011051925.1 Deltaproteobacteria bacterium | reverse complement strand
TCAGCCGAGAAGGGCGGCGGCGAGCAGTTCGTACGAACGCAACCGCGCCTTCCAGTCGTAGCAGATCGTGACGATGCCGAACTGGTCGGTGGCATAACGCTGGGCGAGCGCCTCGAGCTCCGCTGCCACACGCGCGGGATCACCCGTCGTGCCGCGCATTCCGGAACGCTCCAGGAAGCGCAGTTCCTCGGGCGTGAAGACGTGTCTCGACGCCTCCTCGGGCGAAACGATCCCGTCCCGCCTCTCATTGCGCGCCATCTGGATCCGACCGAGGCGCAGACTCGATGCGTGCCACTCGGCCTCTTCCTGCGTCTCGGCACACATCACCTGGACCGCGACATGGACCCGGGGCTCGGCGCATTCGCGAGAAGGCCGGAAGTGCCGGCGGTAGTATTCGACGATCTCAGGACCTTTTTCCGCCTGGCCGAAGAAATGCGCGAAGCTGAACGCCAGACCCCGACGTGCCGCGAGTCGCGCCGAATCGATTCCGGAACCGAGCAGCCAGATCTCGGGCTCGCCCGGGGTCCGGGGTCCGGGCCGCAATTCCGAGAAGGGATGTTCCGGCGGCAGACGATCGCCCAGGAATCCGATCAGGTCCTCGACCTGTTCCGGATAGGCGCGAATGTCGATCGGGGCTCGCGGATATGCGAGCGCGGCCGCGGTTCGCGGATCACCGCCGGGTGCGCGTCCGAGCCCGAGATCGACCCGGCCCGGAAACAGCGTCTCGAGCATGCGGAAGTTCTCCGCCACCTTGAACGCGCTGTAGTGCGGAAGCATGACGCCTCCACTGCCGATGCGGATCGTCGTCGTGGCCGCCCCGATCTGTCCGATCAGGATTTCGGGGCTGGTGCTGGCGATGCTCGGGATGTTGTGATGCTCGGCGACCCAGAATCGCTCGTAGCCGAGCGCTTCGGCGGCCCGGGCCAGCTCGATCGTTTCCCGTAGGGCGTCCGCTCCACTCCCGCCCTTCCGGACGGGGGACTGCTCGACGACGCTCAAACGGAACCGGATCGGGTCTGACATGCCCCGAACGATAGGGGAATCCGGCGAAAGCAGGGGGCGACCTCTCCTGCCGGCTCCGATGACTGCAGTATTTCTTCAATCCCGGCCGGCCGCGACCGATGAATCGGGAAGCGGCCTCCGGGCTGGCCTGCGTCGGATCCAATGGAGACCGGAATGCGTCACTGGAGCCTCACGATCGTCCTCGTCGCGACCCTCATGACGGGATGGGCCTCCGCGGACGGGGGGACGAGCGATCCGGCTGCGTCCGCCTCGGGAGACGGCAAGCTCCGCCATGGATTTTCCCAGGCCCAGCTACAGCGCCTGCTGCGGACGAAGATCGAGACCCTGATCGAGCTGGCCGGCAATCCGGCGATCGTGCGCGCCGTCCGGGAGCAGAACGCGCGCCCCCAGTCCCCGGCCCGGATCCGGGCGATCGACGAGGAGTGGACCCGGACGGACGAACTCACGCCGTTCAAGAGAGCGATGCAGGAGAACGAGGTCGGGCGCTACTTCCAGAGCCTGATCGACTTCAACGACTCGATCTACAACGAGGCCTTCCTGACCGATTCGAACGGCGCCAACGTCGCCGCCTATCCGGTCACGTCCGACTACTGGCAGGGCGACGAGGAGAAGTGGATCGCCGCCTACAACGATGGCCAGGGCGCGATCTTCGTCAGCGACGTCGCGTTCGACGAAAGTACCCGGACCCCAGCCATCCAGATCTCGGTTCCCGTGATGGACGAGGGCCGGGCGATCGGCGTGCTGATCGTCGGCGTCAAGTTGACCTATGTCCAGGCGCGCTACCTGACGCTCGAAAGGCACGGAGCACCCTGACGGGACGCTAGGGACCGGCTCGGCCGATCGTGCCCGCTCCCCCGGCCGTTCCGACCTCCTGCTTCACGAGGGCCACGAGAGCCGAGGAGACCAGCAGGATCCCGATACACGCCACGTAGAGGGTCCGCGTCGATCCGTTGGCCCGCTCGATGATCATGCTGCCGACGAGCGGGCCCGCCGCGGTCCCCAGCATGAAGACGCTGTTGATCCAGCCCCAGACGAGTCCCACATTCGAGGGGCCGAAGGTCCGGGCGAGCGCCATCGGAAAGAGCGCGGAGCGCCCGCCCGCCGCCAATCCCGCTACGACCGCGAAGACGAACGCCGCAGCGACCCCACCGCGAACCAGCAGGATCAGCGTCGCCAGCGCCGGCACGAGATAGCAGGCGACGAAGAGCCTCCGGAAATCGAGCCGATCCGCCAGGAAGCCCAGGGGCAGCGTTCCGACGGCGATGAAGAACTGGAGCGTGCTGAAGACCCGGGTCGCCGTCCTCTCGTCTCCGAGATCCATCGTGAGGAAGACGACGGAAAGCACGCCGAAGATCGCGTACACCAGCCCCGAAAGCGCATCCCCCAGGCCCAACGTCCAGAAACCCGATGTCCCGAGGACCTGCCGGATCCCCAGACGGAGCTCCGGAGCCGAGCCCGCCCCGACCCCGCTCTCTACGTGGGCCCCCTCCTCCGCGACCGGCTCGCGAACGAGGAACCAGGCGGGAATCAAT
>DRKE01000006.1 GCA_011051925.1 Deltaproteobacteria bacterium | reverse complement strand
CCGATCACGCCGCTGGGCAAGGCGATCACCTCGTTCATCACGATCCTCGGAATCGGACTGGTCGCCCTCCCGACGAGTCTCATCACGTCGGGCTTCGCCCGCGTGATGGCCAGAAACGAGAAGGCACTCGTCACCGAAGCCCAGGAGGCCCTGGCCGACGGCATCATCACGCGGGAGGAGGCGGAACGCTATTCGCGACTCGCCGAAAGTCTTCACGCCGATCCCGAGTTCGCCCGCCAGATCCTCCAGGATTTCGAAAGGCGCGCGATCCTGGAGGAGGAATTCGACTGCCCCCATTGCGGGAAGCCCATCTCGCGTTGACATGGCCGGGCGGCCCCGGGCTTCGGACCTGGGTCCCCCGCGCCGGCCAGGGGCCGGATACGCAGGATCGGGTATCGTCGCTCAAAGATGAGCGAATTGATCCTCCACCACTACGACATGTCCCCCTACGCCGAGAAGATCCGGCTGGCACTCGGCCTGAAGCGGCTCCACTGGCGATCCGTCCAGACGCCGATGGTCCTTCCCAAGCCGGATCACATGGAACTCACAGGCGGCTATCGCCGGGTCCCCGTCCTGCAGATCGGAGCGGACATCTATTGCGACACCCATCTGATCGTCCGTGTCCTCGATCGGATCCGTCCGGATCCACCGCTCTCTCCGCCCGGGCTCGAAACCATCGAGCACGCCTTCTCGCGCTGGGCCGAGACGAATTTCATGATGGCGATTCTCGCCTTCTTCGGTATCGGAGGCATCTTCCCCGAAGAGTTCGTGGAGGATCGGAAGAAGACGATGATCCCGCCCGGCATGGATCTCGATGGCGCATCGGCGATCGTTTCCTCGAAGCTCCTCCAACTGCGAAGCAATGTCCTCCGGCTCGAGTCCATGCTCCGTGACGGGCGTCTCTTCATGTTGGGCGGGACGGCGAGCGCCGCGGATCTATCCGCCTATCATCCCCTGATGATGCTCGGAATGCACGAACGAACGCGAGCCCAACTCGAAGGCGCCCCGTACGTCGCCGAATGGATGGAACGCGTCCGATCGATCGGCCACGGAGAGTCCCGACCGCTGGAATCGGCCGAGGCGATCGCGATCGCGCGTCAGTCGGATCCCGCCGGCTTCGACGGAGAGCCGGTCGTGCCGGAAGGGATGAAGCTCGGATCGCCCGTCCTGGTCCTGCCGGACGAATACGGTTCCGGGAACGTGACGGGTGCCCTCGCTCCTTCGGACATCTTCAAGATCGCCGTTCGCCGGAAGACCGAACGCGCAGGCGAGGTGGTCGTGCATTTTCCTCGCGAGGACCATGGACTGATCGCCCTGCCCTGATTCAGGACGGATCGGGAAGGCCTCCTCGGAGCGCGTGCCGACGGAAGATCGGACGTTCCCGGGTCGCGGGCGCCGCCCTGGGCGTTTCCCCCGAGATCCAGCTCTCTTTCACCCCAGGTACTTCCGAAGGCGCTTGATCGCGTCCCACGATCGGCCGAATCGCCGTGGACGATGTTCGGCAAACATCTCGTGGATCGTGGCCTCCTCCGGGAAGAAGACCTGATCGAAGCCCTGGAACGCCAGGAGCAGATGCACGTTTCCTTCGGCCGACTCGCCTACCAGCTCGGACTGATGACCCTCGACCAGGTCATGGAAACCCTTTCGGCCCAACACGATTCGAGACTGCAATTCGGTGCGATCGCCGTCGAGAAGGGGTTTCTCGATCAGGACCAGGTCGAAGCGGTCCTCGCAGCCCAGAAGGACACGCGCATGCCCCTGGGCCAGGTGTTGGCCACCCTCGGCTATCTCGACCCCGAGACGCTCGACAAGGAACTCCGGATCTACCACGCGCAGAACCCGGAGAAGGACTTGCGCTAGGATCCGTCCGTCCCGACGGAACGGGAGAGGGCCCGTGTCGATCAACGTCGTGCTTTTCGATCTCGGTGGAGTCCTGGTCGAACTCGGCGGGATGGGTGATCTGCGGTTCCTGGCAAGCGACGCGCGTGACGACGAACTCTGGCGGCGCTGGCTGGAATGCCCGTGGGTCCGTCGTTTCGAACGGGGCGAATGCGATGCCGAAACGTTCGCGCGCGGGATCGTCGAAGCCTGGTCGATGCCAATCACGCCGTCCGCCTTTCTCGAGACCTTCGCGGCGTGGCCGCGGGGGTGGCTCCCCGGCGCCCGCGAGCTCGTCGAGAGCATGCTTTCCGACCTCCGGATCGGTTGCCTCAGCAACACGAACGCTCTCCATGCGGAACGCCACTGGACCCGACTCGGGATCCCCGAACTCTTCGAGGAACGCTTCCTCTCCCATGAGATGGGTGTCGTGAAACCCGATCGCGAGATCTTCGACCGCGTCGTCGAAACGCTCGGTTGCCCGGCCGAGGCGGTTCTCTTTCTTGACGACAACCAGATCAACGTCGAAGGGGCACGGGCGGCGGGTCTTCACGCCGAACGGGTTCGCGGACCTTCCGAGGCACGCCGGGCCCTGGTCGATCGGGGCCTCCTGCCGCGTTCCTGAAAGCTCGCACCAGGCGATATCCCGCGGGAACCTCCGGCCAGTCGTGCGTTTTCGCATTCGCTGAATGTATACAATACGGCTCGTATCGTATATGCTTCCTGCCGGCTCCCAGGAGCCCGCCCACCGGCCCGACCCGGCATCCCGGGAGTCGGTGATCTCACCCCGCGCCCGCGCGGATCGGAGCAAGCATCATGGATTTCGATTTTTCCCCCGAAGAGCAGAAGTTCGCCGAAGAGGTCGAGGCCTGGCTGGTCGAGAACCACGATCCCGAGGTCATGGATCACCACCGCGAGAACTTCACGCAACTCGCGGACACCCCCAAACGCCGAGCCTTCATGAAGAAGCTCGCGGCGAAGAAATGGCTTGGCATGTCCTGGCCGAAGGAATATGGCGGCCAGGAGATCGAGGGCGTATACGAATTCATCCTCAACGAGGCGCTCTCGAGACATGCCGCCCCACAGATCGGGAAGGGGGTCGGCATCATCGGCAAGACCTTGATCCGACATGGCAACGAGAAGCTCAAGAAGGAGTTCCTGCCAAAGATCCTGAATGCCGAGATCGAGTTCGCAGTCGGCTACTCCGAGCCCCAGGCCGGTTCCGACGCCGCCAACATGCAGCTCAAGGCCGAAAAGGTCGAGGGCGGCTGGCTGTTGAACGGTCAGAAGATGTGGACCACCTCCGCCCATTTCGCCGACTGGTACTGGGTCGGCGCCCGAACCGATCCCGACAAACCGAAACACGACGGACTCTCGCTCTTCCTGATTCCGATGGCTCATCCGGGCCTCGAGATCCAGAGCCTGCCCACGATCGGAAAGGACACGACGAACCAGGTCTTCTTCAAGGATGTCTTCGTCCCGGACGACTATCTCGTGGGCGAGCGGGGCAAGGGGTTCCAGATGATCTCGGAAGCGCTCGATCTCGAGCGTTTCACGATGTTCACCCTCTCGCCGATCGCGAACCGCAGCGAAGCGCTCGTCGAATGGGTCAAGAAGGCCAGACGCGACGGCAAGCCGCTCAAGGACGATCCCAACGTGAGGCGCACGATCGCGCACATCGTGACCGATACCGCCGTCGCCAAGGGATTGAGCACGCGCTTCGTCTGCGCGGCCAGGAGTGGTGGCAAACCGCCCACGATCGAGTCGTCGCAGTACAAGCTCTTCACGACGACCTTGTCCCAGCGTGTCTGCAAGGATGCGCTCGATATCCAGGGACATGAAGGAACGATCATGGAGGGTCAGGACGAAGCGCCCATTCGCGGGCGCTTCGAGGGCGCCTACCGGGCGACCATGAACGAAACCGTCGGGGGCGGATCCTCGGAGATCCAGAAGAATATCATCGCCCGACGTCATCTCGGCCTGCCGAAGAATTTCTAGGAGAGAGACCGTGGATCTCGAACTGACCGAAGAACAGCAGATGATCGTCGACATGACCCGCTCGATGCTCGAGGAGCACTCGCCGATCGCGGTCGTCCGGGAAATGGAAGACGACCCCAAGGGCTATCCCGACGTGCTGTGGAAGCAGATGGGCGAACTCGGCCTGAACGGCCTCTTGATTCCCGAGAGCCATGGCGGTGGCGGACAGACGTTGCTCGAAGGGGCGCTCGTCTATGAAGAGCTGGGACGCGCCATGGCACCGACTCCCCACTTCGTTTCGTGCGTCATGAGTGCGGGCGTCCTGCTGGAGGCCGGCAGCGAAGACCAGAAAGCCGAATGGCTGCCCCGGATCGCGAGCGGTGACGCCATCCTGACGCCGGCCTGGCTCGAGCCCGAACGAAGTTGTGGAGAAGCCGGGGTCGCACTCGCGGCCCGTGCCGAAGGAGACGGAACCGTCCTCTCCGGCCGCAAACGCTCCGTACCCTTCGCGAGTTCAGCCACGCGTCTCGTCGTCCTCGCGCGTACGGAGGAGGGCGTCGACCTCTTCCTGGTCGACCCGAACGCGAAGGGCGTCACGATGAAGCAGCTGCTCTCGCAGGGTCGGGAGCCCCATTACCAGATCGATTTCGAGGATGTCCGGGTCTCGGCGAAGGATCGCATCGGCGCAGGAGGGACCGGCTGGACGACCTGGGACAAGGTCATGCATCGGGGCATCATCCTGCTGGCGGCGTCGGCGATCGGTGGCGCGGACCGCTGCCTCATGGAGACGGTCGAATACGCCAAGGAACGGGTCCAGTTCGACAAACCCCTCGGCGCCTTCCAGGCGCTGGCCCACTACATGGCGGATGCCTCGACGAACATCGAGGGCGGCAGGGTGCTGGTCCAGGAAGCGGCCTGGAACGACGCACAGGGCCGATCGATCCGGCGCTTCGCCCCGATGGCCAAGCTCTTCTGCTGTGAGACCTATCGGGAGACGACGCGCGTCTGTGCGCAGATCTGGGGCGGCGTCGCCTTCACGATCGAATACGATCAACAGATGTTCTTCCGTCGGGCCAAGCATCTTCAGCTCTCCTGGTGGGATACGCCCTATCTCGAAGAACTGATCGCGGCAGACGTGCTCGACTGAATCGCGGCGCCATTCGTTTCGGCGACTCCGGGAACGCCGATCGTGCCTCAGGATCCCCCACCCCGGACGATCGGGAATCGGCTCTCTCAGGAGATCGGTTGGATCCGTGCGCCTTCGAGTTCGCGCAGGGACGAGCCCATGAGCGCCTCGTGCCGAAGACAGCGCCTGTAGAAGAGCTGCAGGAGTTCCTCTTCGCGCGAGGCACCCTCTTCGAGAACGAATGCTTCGAGGTCCGCCTCGCGATCGAGCGGCCGTGTCACCCGGCCGAGGAGCGCGTCGATCTCGGCGGCTTCCTCGGCTGCCATCCGGGGCCACATCGATGCGACTCGCTCGAGGTAGTGGGCATTGCGCCAGGCCGTATCGAGTTCGAAGGCCCGGAATCCCTCCTGTGCATCCCGCATTTCGGCCAGCTTCTCTGTCAGGAGGCGGTGGGCCCCGAGATGGAACGCCGGAACCGGTTCGGGAATCGCGGGAGGAGTGAGTTCGACCCCCAGGCGAGCCGCGATCACTTCGATCGAGGCGCGTGACCAGACCCAGTACCACCCGAGATACTGCACGAGATCCACCGAGATCGGCGGATCCGCGACGATCGATGCGCACGTCAACGGCGTATAGAGATTGAATCGGACCGTGTGGTAGTCGATCACGGGCGTCGGGATCCGCGATCCGGTCCGTTCGTGATAACGAGCGAAGGCGCGGTCGAGATCACCGAGAGGCTCGCCCATGTCCCGGCCCCGCATGGCTGCCAGATCGGCGGCCGGATCTCCGAGGCAGGCCAGCTCGAAGTCGATCATCGCCGTGACCCTTCCCTCGTCGAAGAGGAACTGGCCGGCGTCGACGGCGAGACAGGACACATTCTCCCGACCCCGTGGAACATTGCGTCGCAACCAACCGATCGTGAATTCGATGATCGGCTCCGGTCGCTTCTTCGAAGCGCGATGGATCCCTTCCCAGCGATCGAGATCCATGAAGCCCAGCGCCTCCGCGCCCATCGGCCGGTCGATTCCGATCGCCTCGAAACGCCCGGGATCGATCGCGTGCATGTCTGCCAGCAGATCCATGTAGTCGTCGAGAACGGCGATCCGCTCCTTCTCGGAGCTCGCGGTCGCCAGATTCGCCCGGCCGGCGCTCTTCTCCATCACGATGGCGGGGGGATCGGGACAGAAGCCATGGACGTGGGGAACGCGGAGGCCTTCGCCTTCGAGCACCCGGAGGACGCGGTACTCGTGTTCGAGCGGATACACGCCATGGTCGAGTTCGCCCCGCTCTCCGCGCAGGTAGACCGAGAAGCGCTCCCCATCGCGATCGAGATCCAGGAAGAAGGCGGGCCGCCAGCGCGGTTGCCGTTCGAAGGCGACGATCCGCGCCGAGAGTTCGGCCTCGATCCAGTCGAAGGCTCGCCGCCAGTCCTCCTCGAGAGCCTGTCGTGGATCCGCGCCGCCGATGGGATCGGGTTCACTCACCATCCTGTCTGACTCTAGCCGAATCCGAGCCGATCCGGCCCGCGCCGTGGGCGCGGGCGCGCTCGACGCTGGCCCCGGACCCGAAGATGCGAAACGGGACGGCGGACGAGTCGGGGCTCGGCACGACCGGACGGACGGGTTTCTTCAAGCCCCGGCGATCGGACGGAATCGGACCGGCACGCGTGCGGGGACGCGGAAGAGGGAACGCCCCCAGGTCGTCTGCTCCTCGAGCAGTTCGAGATTCCCGAATCGCTCGACCAGTCGACCGATCGCGATCTGCGTCTCGAGCCGTGCGAGATGCGCGCCGAGGCAGAGATGGGCACCTCCCCCGAAAGAGAGATGGGCGGGTGCGGGGGGATCCTCTGCATAGCGTGCAATGTCGAAGCGCTCGGGATCGGAGAAATGCTCGGGATCGCGATTCGCAGCCGCCAGTCCGACAGCGACCTCTTCGTT
Organism: Deltaproteobacteria bacterium; assembly: GCA_011051925.1. Lineage (GTDB taxonomy): Bacteria > Myxococcota_A > UBA9160 > UBA9160 > UBA4427 > UBA4427. Next base: position 7,616 of record DRKE01000006.1, on the reverse strand, counting down.
CACCCCGATGACATGACCTCCGAACTCGGCTTCTTCGTGGAGAATCCGAACGGTCCACGTGATGGGCCCCGAATAGCGGAGACATTCTTCGACGGCGCTCTCGATCAGGGAGGGTTCGGCCCGCAGACGTTCGATCTCGTCGGGATTCCGGATCAGGGTGGTCAGCCCGTTTCCGATCAGGCCGATCGTCGTCTCGAATCCCGCAATCAGCAACCCGATCGACTGGATGAGGAGTTCCTCGGGACTCAAGCGGTCTCCTTCCTCTTCGGCCGCGATCAGGGCGCCCAGCAGATCGTCTCCGTCCCGCCCACGACGCTTCTCGATGAGTTCGCTGAAATAGGCCGCCAGGCCGAGACGGGCCTTTTCGACGCGGGCGACGAGTTCGGGTGGCGCGTGGCCGCGCCGCAGGGCCAGCCCATGGGTCGCATCGGCGGTCCATCCGGTGAACCGGTCCCGATCTTCGACGGGAACGCCGAGCATCTCGCAGATCAACGTGGCCGGCACGGGCAACGCCAGATCCGCGATCAGGTCCATCTCCCCCCGAGCTTCGACGCGATCGAGCAGCTCCTCGGTCACGGTTTCGATTCTCGGGCGCCAGGCCGCGATCGCACGAGGCGTGAAGGCCTTCGATACGAGCTTCCGAAGTCGCGTGTGCTTCGGCGGATCCGTCAACAGCATGAACTGGCCACGCTCTTCCGCCAGCTCTTCGTCACTCTGTCCCGGCAGCCGGCCGTCGGTCCGCCGCATGCCCGCACCCGTCGATCGCAGCATCCGGAGACAATCGTCATGGCGCGTGAGGCGCCAGACACCGTCGGGCGTGAGACTGACGGGATGCTCCTCCCGCAAGCGTCGATAGACGGGATAGGGATCATCCAGGTACGAGGCATCCGCCGGATCGGCTCCATGCCAATCGGGTTCGGGACGGCGCTTCATCGACCTGGCATCGCGCATCTTCCGACCATGGCAGATTTGCACCCCGAGTGCAATCATTGACGACCGCGACGAGCGGGAAGATCCGCTCGACGAGAACCGAGGGAGATCCCGGATGGCAGACGAACGCGACGGACCCGGCACGATCGGGAGTGCGGAAGAGGGCAAGGGGGATGAGGCCACGCGTGCGGCCGGATTCGACCCGGAGGCCCTGCGCCGGAAGTACCGCGAGGAACGCGACAAGCGACTTCGTGAAGACGGCAACGAGCAGTACATCGAGGTGAGAGGCGAGTTCGCCCACTTCCTCGAGGATCCCTACGCCGAGCCCGGCTTCGAGCGCGAACCGCTCTTCGATGAGGTCGAGGTGCTGGTGATCGGTGGTGGATTCGGCGGACTCCTGGCCGGCGCCCGATTGCGGCAGGCCGGCGTCGAGGACATCCGGATTCTCGACCCCGCATCGGATTTCGGCGGAACATGGTACTGGAATCGCTATCCCGGAATCGCCTGTGACATCGAATCCTATACCTACCTGCCGCTTCTCGAAGAAGTCGGCACGATGCCCCGCCAGAAATACGCCGACGGCCGCGAGATCCGCGAGCACAGTCAGGCCATCGCGCGAAAATTCGACCTCTACCGCGACGCCTGCTTCCAGACCCGCGCTGAAGACCTCCACTGGGACGAGGAGGAAGCGCGTTGGATCGTGTCGACGAACCGTGGGGACCGCATGAAGGCCCACTATCTCTGTCTGGCGACGGGGCCGCTGAACCAGCCGAAGCTACCCGGAATCCCGGGTGTCCGGGAGTTCGAAGGCCATTCCTTTCACGCCAGTCGATGGGACTATCACTATACGGGTGGCGATTCGGAAGGCCATCTCACGGGCCTCCGGGGAAAACGCGTCGGCATCATCGGGACCGGAGCGACCGCGGTCCAATGCGTTCCCCATGTCGGGGAATGGGCCGAGCATCTCTACGTCTTCCAGCGGACGCCCTCCTCGATCGACGTGAAGAACAATCCACCGACCGACCCGGAATGGGCCGCATCCCTCGAACCGGGCTGGCATCGACATCGCGTGAACAACTTCAATGCCCTGGTTTCGGGCGTTCCGCAGGCAGAGGACCTCGTACGCGATGGATGGACCGACCTCGTCGGGAAGCTCGTCGTCGGTCTGCAGAAAAGCCAGTCACGCGACATGTCACCGGAGGCCATCGCAAGAGCCGTCGAACTCGCGGATTTCGAGAAGATGGAAGAGATTCGCGCCCGCGTGGATTCGATCGTCAGGGATCCCGAGACGGCCGAAGCCCTGAAACCCTACTATCGCCAGTTCTGCAAGCGGCCCTGTTTCCACAACGAGTATCTCGAGACCTTCAACCGACCGAACGTGACGCTCGTCGATACCCACGGAAAGGGCGTGGAGCGCATCACGAAGAAGGGTGTCGTGGTCGACGGCCATGAGTACGAGCTCGACTGCCTCATCTATGCGAGCGGATTCGAGGTCGGGACGGACTACTGCCGCCGATCGGGCCTGGAACTCCGCGGTCGACACGGTCGGACGCTGTCCGAGAAATGGGCTGACGGAATCCGGACCCTTCACGGAATGCACGTCCACGGATTCCCGAACTGCTACATCATGAGCATTCCCCAGGCGGGATTCACCGCCAACTATCCCCATCTGCTCGACGAGCAGGCGACACATATCGCCTACATCATCCAGAAGGGAATCGAGAGCGGAGCGAGAAGGATCGAGGTCTCCGAGAAGGGCGAAGCCGAATGGGTCCAGAAATGCATCGACAAGGCCCGCGACACGGGTGACTTCTTCGAGAACTGCACGCCGGGCTACTACAACAACGAGGGCAAGACCTCCGAGCTGAATGCCCAGAACGGATTCTATGGGGGTGGCTCGATCGAATTCTTCCAGATCCTCGAAGACTGGCGGAATACCGGCGAATTGCCGGGCATGGAACTGGAAGTCCCGGAAGCCGGCGAGAGAAGCGGATAATCCGATGGGCAGCGAAGCGACGAAGATCGTCGACGGGCGGCAACATCGGACGACCCGTTCGCGGACGGCGATCTGTGAAGCCTGCCTCGATCTCGTCGAGGAAGGGGTGCTCCGGCCGAGCGCCGACGAGATCGCGGAGCGGGCCGGGGTCTCCCGGCGCTCGATCTTCAACCATTTCGGTGATCTCGCGGAACTCTACGACGCGGTCGTCGAAGTGGGACTCGAGCGATGTGCGCCCCTTCTCGAGGAGATTCCTTCCGATCAACCCGTTTCCCTTCGCGTCGATCAGGTCGTTCGGATCCGTTCGAGATTCCTCGAGGCGATGGCCCCCTTCACCCGGGCCCTGACCGCGCAGGCCCTCGTCGGCCCCGCTTCCGACCAGGCCCGCCGGGCCTCGAAGGAAGCCACCCGTTTTCAGCACGCGAACATCGAACGACTCTTCCAGAAGGAACTGGCCCGTCTCGATCCGATCGACCGGGCCGAGACGCTCGAAGCGATCTCGGCTTCCATGGCACCGTTGCTCTGGGAGACTCTTCGCCGGAATCGCGGCCTCTCGGCGGCGCGAGCACGCGCCGTGATGAAGCGGATGCTCGAGGCGATCCTGCGAGACGCCCTCGGCGACGCCTGGCGATAGGAATCACGGTTCGTCCGTCTCGATCGGAAGGGCGGAGGGGCATCGAAAGCCCCGGACCCTGTCGCCTGTCCCGCTCAGTGACCGGCCCCGGAGGTCGCGACGACGGGGGAATCCGATGGCCCATGGGTGACGAAATCGATGAATGCGAGATGGGCCCGAACCTGTTCGTCGTCGATCGGCGCCCCGCGGATCGCGAGCGCCGCCCTGACGCGGAAGATGTGGAAACAGGTGGCCGAGAACGCGAATCCGGCGACGACGACGCTGAGCACGGCGAGGATTCCCGGATCTCTCGAGAGATCATTGATCTCATGGATCGTCGCGGCGAGGGCCAGGATCGTCCCGCCCAGCGAGATCCCCAGCGAGACGAGCGTGCTGCGCAACAGGACATGGCGTCCTCGGACGAGCATTCGCCGGAGTTCCTTCGGAGAGAAATGGTCGAGGAACCAACCCGTCTGCTCGGGAAGACCCCGGTCGGTCGGTGGCGGGAGTCGCTGCCCGGTCAGCGGATCGATCGCATCGCGGCCGCGCGCATGGGCGCGGATGCCTTCCCAGATCCGTTTGTGGATCGCCCGCGTGATCGGGAAACGCAGCGCGAGGATGAACGCGAGGACGGACGTGATGGCCGGGGCCAACCCGAAGATCCCGCGGATCCAATCCTTCACGGTCTGCGTCTGCTCGACGTTGGGCTCGTACCCGTAGGCGGCGAGGATCGCGAGGGGAATCGCCATGCTCGGAATCACCGTGAACTTCGTCATGACCGACCAGAGGCCATTGTACTGCGCTTCACGCCGCTTTCCGGAGTAGAGCTCGTCGTAGTCGATGACGTCGGCCTGCATCGATGGGCCGAGGAACATGCCCGCCGAAAAGGCAGAACCCGTCCAGACGAGGATCCCCGCCGTGAGCGCCAGATCCCCGGGTCCCAAGAGGAAGAAGATCGCGAGTGAACCGGTGATTCCGGGAACGAAGCTGCAAAGCCAGGCGAATTTCTTGCCGAAGCGCCGTGCCAGAGCCATCCAGATCGGCAGGGCCAGGAAACCCGAGCCGAAATAGATCCCGAGAAAGAGGGCGAGCCAGCGGTCGGGGTCCGCGGGCTGGAGCACGTATTTCGTGAAGTAGGGCATCATCAACCCCGGAATCGCACCGGTCACGGAACTCGTGACATAGACTCCGAGCAGCACGCGAAAAGCCCGATTCCGCATCACCCGGCGGAGCCCGGGAACGAGCGGATTCGCTTCGCGGTTCGCGAAACCGGGTCGCTCCCGCACGGTCGCGACCAGATTGAAGTAGAGAAGCGAGAGCAGGACGGCGAAGATCGTCGCGAAGAGCGCGTATCCGGAGCGCTGGCTACCGGTCAGGTCGATCAGGAAGGGTGGCAGGATCGCGGCGCTGAGCGTTCCCGCCACGATGAAGGGGACGCGCCAGCCGAAGAGCGCGTTCCGCTCGTGATAGTCGAGCGTCAGCTCCGGCCCCAATCCACCATGGGGAACCTCATAGAGGGTGTGGAAGAGGTAGTAGAGCGTATAGCTCACTGCGAGCCACCAGGCCGCAGAAGACGGCGAAAGGGTCGCGGGTGGGGAGAAGAGCATCCAGAAGGCGAGGCCCGTGAGGGGCGCGCCCACGACCATCCAAGGACGCCGACGCCCCCATCGCGACCGAGTGTGATCGGTCAGCCATCCCATCAGGGGATCCGTCAATGCATCGAATGCCCGAGCGACGGCCTTCACGAGGGCAATGAAACCGAGGGGGACGAGAACGACATCCGAATAGAAGATGGTCAGATGGATGACGATCGGAATCGCCATGCCCGCACCCGCGAAACTCGGTGCGCCGAAGCTGAGCTTGATCCGAAGTGGAACCTTCTCCGCGGGATCATGAGGGCTTTCGATCGGGGGGCCGGACACCCCCGGACGTTCGCCCATCCCCCGACTCGTGGAAAGTCCCCGTTCGATCCGTCGAGGGGCCCGATCCGACCGGAACGTCGCCGGCTTCCCTGGCGTCACCATCGACCAGGCTCTCCGGACCGCAATGGTCCCGATGACGAACGATCTCCAGAGGCCATCCCATGAATCCCGACCGAGCGAGGGGTTGATGAGATGGCTCTAGATGACCTTGATGGCCATGTCTTCGAGCGTGTTTGCCGTGATATGGAGTCTCCTCGCGATCTCCTTCAGCTGCGCCAGGATCTCCCTCTGGACGATGAGGCGCTTGAACTCCGACGAGCCGAGCAGCCCGGCGAATGACTGCGCACAAAGGGTGACGACCCGGTCGTACTTGTCGTGGATCAGATCGATGTCGGGAGCCAGACTCCTGGCGCTCTTCGCGGAAAGCCGGGTCACGCCGAGTTCGAGCAAGGTGGCCATCTCGAACAGGACCTCGACGATCGGACGGTATTCCTCGAAGGACGAGATGCTATAGGCTTCGGCCTCGAGCTTGAAATGCCGAACGCTCAAGGCAACCCAGTCGAGCTGGGTGATCATCCGATAGATCGATTCCTTGTCGTAGGGCGTGATGAAGACATCCAGCAATTCCTTCATGTTCCGGGACTTGAGTGACCTCGCCTGGTCCGCGTGGGTCGAGAGCGCGGAGAAGGCTTCGACGTCGTCGTCGACACAGGCCGCCCGGAGATCCTCCACGATGATCCGCGTGACGTGCGCCTGCTCCTCGAGGGCCGCATCGAAATCGACCTCTCTCGGCAGGATGAATCGGCTGATGAATCCCATGGTCAGCTCCGGAGCGTGGTGTACAAGAGACAATAGAACCAGCCCAACGCGATCGATACGGGCAGGTTCAGCCACCAGCCCGAAACGATTCCGGCCGCCGTCCGCCATTTCACGTGGCCGGGTTTTTCGGCCGCCCCCGTCCCGAGCAAGGTCGCCGTGACGACCTGGCTCGTCGAAGTGGGGGCACCGATACTGGTCGCCACGGTATTCACGACGGCCGCCCCCAATTGATCGGCCACCGAATGCGTGATCCTCACGCGGAACAGACCGAACCCGAGCGTCCGGATGATCCGCCAGCCGCCAAGAGCCGTTCCGAGCGTGATCGCGGAAGCGCACCAGACGATCGCCCAGATGGGAACCTGGAATTGCGGTGTGACGTCATCCGCCAGCAGCATCATTCCGATGATCGCCATTCCCTTCTGGGCGTCGTTGGCGCCATGGGAAAAGCCCAGCCATGCAACGCTGAAATACTGCGAGTACACGAAGAGTCCCGCAATCCTCTCTGTACAACGCCTGAAGATCGCAAAGACGCCCTTCATCAGCAGGAAACCGACGACGAAACCCAGAATGGGAGAAACGAAGAGCCCCCCGACGACCTTCATGACGCCCACGAGCTCGCCCCGACCCATCGCCTCGGCACCCCAATGGATGTTCGTGCTCCCCACGGCATGGAGTCCGGCGCCCACCAGCCCTCCGGCCAGGGAGTTCGAGGACGACGAGGGGTATCCGAAGCGCCAGGTCACGAGGTTGTAGCTGACCGCGGCGAGCAGTGCGGCGACCGCGACACTCTCGCCGACCGATGAAGAAGCGGACCGGATGTCGACGAAGGTCCCGACCGTGTCCGCGACCGCCAGGCCGACGAGGAAGGGCGCGACAAAGGTCGCCGTCGTGACCAGTGCGATCGCCATGGCCGGCCTCATCGCCCGAGAGGCAATCGCCGTCGCGACCATGTCCGCGGCGTCATGAAATCCGTTCGTGAAGTCGAAGATCCCGACGACCAGCACGACGACGACGAGCGGCAGGGGGATCGACTCCATGCCAGAGGTTATCGAAAGATCGAAGGGCCTGTCTTACCCTGGAGGCCATCTCATCGGATGCGGATTACCTTCTCGAACCGGGAGCCGGCAGTTGAACTACCTCCAATCGATTCGGCGCGAAAACCTGGTCTATATCCTCCTCAACATCACCCTCGTCATCGGAGGCTACTTCTTCCTGCGCTACGCCTATGGCGTGACGGATGCGCTCCCGTTCACCCACGAAGTCATCCTCATCATTCTCGGCAGCATCATCACGATCCTCATCACCGCCCTGCTCCTGAACAAGCAGACCGAAGTGG
>DRKE01000005.1 GCA_011051925.1 Deltaproteobacteria bacterium | reverse complement strand
TTCTTTCCGCGCCCGAAGGTCGAGTCGAGTTTCGTCCGGATCTGGCCTCGCAGGACGGATCCGCTTCGACCGGGTGAACTCGAACGGGTCGAACGGCTGGTTCGCGCGGCCTTCTCCCAGCGCCGCAAGCGCGTGACGAATGGTCTCGCCCGGATCGCCGAGAAGGGCTGGCCTGCGCTCGAGAAGGCAGAGCGTCGGGCGCGGCTCGAATCGGTCCTCCGCGATGCGGGGATCGATCCCGGGCTGCGGCCCGAAAGGATCGGGCCCGAGGCCTGGCTTGCCCTGGCGCGACGATTCGACGCGGCGCTTCCCGGGCAGGGGAAGGTCGGAACGGATGCGAGTGATGTCGAGGGGGGACCGCGGATCGGCGTCGAGGGCGGGTCTCCGACGGTCGGGTCCTGATGGCGAGGGTCGGGATGGAGGCCCGGGATCTGCTCGAGGCGCTGCTCGAGCTGGCGGAAGGGGCGCAACTCGAGATCCGTGTCCTCTCGCGGCGTTCGGCGTCCAGCGAATTCGCACCGACCGAGAGTGCGGCCTGTCGCGTCGGAGACCGGGTCTGGGTCGTCCTGGTCCCCGATGAACCGGCCGAGAGTCAGGCCGAGATCCTGGCCCGCGCCCTGGGTCGCTACCGCGCCGGATTCCTGGAGAGCCGCTTTGTTGCCCCGGGGGTCAGGGATTTCATCGAGCAGATGGCGGGGTCGGGCGGCCCGGATTGACCCGATCCGACGTTGAACCTAAAATCAACCCGTCCGAGGGGTACCGCAAGTCGCGGACTCCATCAGAAACCACCCGGGCAATCCCAGCCCGGAAACCAGAGAGCGTTCCTCAGATCACCCGGATATCGCTTGGATCCCGGCCTGGCCGGGACTGAGACGGGGGTGTGGGCAGGCACGACGTTTTCGTTCCAGGTTCGAAGCTTCCTTGATTCAGGATCGTGTTCTCCGTCCCGGTCGGGCTGCGGGGAGATGGGCCGAAGCGGGAGCCAGGACGAAGCGACTGGATTCAAGGGACGGGCTTCCGCCCCGCACGATGGATCCAGGCCAGGCCGCCGCCTCCGGATGATCTCCGAGAGGCGTTTTTTGTTTTCCAGGACGAATCGGGTCAGGGCAGGCCGCCGGGCCTGGCCGGCATCCGAAAAAGGGATTGCGGGAGACATCCGGAGGCAGACCCCCCATGTCCACCGTCACCACGGCTTCGGCCACCCGAGAACATCGTGTCACCGTCCGTTCCCTGGCTTCACGCAAGTCGAAGGCCGAGCCCTTCACGATGCTGACGGCCTACGATTTCACGTTCGCCCGGATCTTCGACGAGGCCGGGGTGGACGTGCTGCTGGTCGGGGACTCCCTCGGAAACGTCGTCCAGGGCAACGAGACGACGCTGCCCGTCACCCTCGACGAGGTCGTCTATCACACGCGACTGGTCGCCCGGGGCGTCCGTCGGGCACTGGTCGTCGGTGACATGCCCTTCGGCTCCTATCAGGTCGGCCCCGAGGATGCCGTCCGGACGGCCATCCGCCTCGTGAAGGAGGGGGGGGCACAGGCCGTCAAGCTCGAGGGCGGTGTGGACGTTGCCGAGTCCGTGCGGCGGATCGTCGCCGCCCAGATCCCCGTGATGGGGCATGTCGGACTGACGCCCCAGTCGGTCAATCGCATGGGGGGCTATCGCGTCCAGGGTCGGGGAGACGAGGGGCGCCATCAGGTCATCGAGGACGCTCTGGCCCTCGAAGCCGCGGGCGCCTTCTCGGTCGTGCTCGAAGGCATCCCCGAGACGCTCGGCCGGGAGATCACCCGGCTGCTGTCGATTCCGACGATCGGGATCGGTGCGGGCGTCCACTGTGACGCCCAGGTGCTCGTGATGCACGATCTGCTCGGCCTGAACGACTGGACGCCTTCGTTCGTGAAGCAGTACGCGAACCTCGGGGCCCAGGCCTCGAAGGCGGCCAGGACCTACATCGACGAGGTCGTGAACCGGAAATTCCCCGACGAGGGACACGTCTACCGCTAGGCGGAGGCGAGGTGGACGGGGCCGTCATGCAGATCATCGAATCCAGGGCCGATCTCCAGGCCTGGTCCGAGGGCGTTCGCGCCGCGGGCCAGCGGATTGCCCTGGTGCCGACGATGGGCGCCCTCCATGTCGGCCATCTCTCGCTCGTCGAAGAGGCCCGGAAGCACGCGGACCGGGTCGTCGTGTCGATCTTCGTGAACCCGACCCAGTTCAACGATCCGACCGATTTCGAGGGCTATCCACGGGAGCGGGAGGCCGATCTCGCCGCCTGTCGCGAGGCGGGGGTCGACGTCGTCTGGATGCCGACGGCGGAAGAACTCTATCCCCCCGGTGCGGCCACCTGGGTCGAGGTCCAGGGGCTTTCGGAGCCGCTTTGCGGGTCGAGTCGTCCGGGTCATTTCCGGGGGGTGACGACCGTCGTGACGAAGCTTTTCCTGGCTGTGCGTCCCCATGTCGCGATCTTCGGCGAAAAGGACTTCCAGCAGCTCGCCGTGATCCGACGCATGACGGCGGACCTCGGTTTCGGGATCGAGATCCTGGGAGGGCCGACGGTTCGGGAAGCGGATGGGCTCGCGCTCTCGAGTCGCAACGTCCGGCTCGGACCGCGCGCCCGGGAAGAAGCCCTGCGGATCGTCGCGAGCCTGGATCGGGCCGAGTCGCTCGTCGCGGCGGGCGAACGCGATCGCGGGACGATTCTCGATGCGGTTCGCGGCGAGTTGGCGCGCGCGTGCGGAGCGCGGGTCGACTATGCGGAGCTGCGGCATCCGGAGACGCTCGAGACGGCACCCGCGTTGCTCACGGGGCCGACCCTGCTGGCGATCGCCGTCGACTTCGAGGCCGATCCGGACGGGCAGGGGGCCGCCGTCCGATTGATCGACAATCGCGTCCTGCATCCGGGACGCGCCGGGGCATCGGAATCGCCCGACCCCCGTCCCGAAAGAACCGCGGTCTCCGGGCCGACCCACGAGACCCGCATGAAGCATTCCGCGACCGGCCATCCGGGCCCGCGTATCGACGCGGACGTCCGAAACCCAGAGGAGATCCCGCCATGTTGAGAACCCTGCTCAAGTCGAAGATCCATCGCGCGACCGTGACCGAGGCGAACATCGAATACGAGGGCTCGGTCACGATCGATCCGGATCTGCTCGATGCGGCGGACATGTTGCCGTACGAACGGGTCGACATCTGGAACTGCTCGAACGGCAATCGCCTGTCGACCTATGTGATCGAAGGCGAAAGAGGGGCGGGCCAGATCTGCATCAACGGAGCGGCGGCCCACCTGATGAAGCCCGGCGACCTCGTCATCATCGCCAGCTGGGTCGACGTGCCCGATCCGGAAGCCCGGAACTTCGAGGCGAAGCGCGTCTTCGTCGATCACGAGAATCGGATCCGCAGCGACTGAGCGCGTCCTGCGCCGATCGTGGCGTCGTGTCGGGCCCCGTGTCGGGTATCCTCGGGCGATGGCGAAGAGCGGTGAGAAGGCCGGCGGCAAGGGTGGAACCGGAAAGAAGGGTGCCGACGCGGATCCCGCTGCGAAGCAGGTCGTGGCGACGAATCGCCGGGCCCGCTTCGACTACGAGATCGTCGACACCTTCGAGGCCGGGATCTCGCTGCTCGGGCCGGAGGTGAAGAGCCTCCGCGAAGGACGGGCGAATCTGGGTGACGCCTTCGCCACGATCCACCGGGGCGAGGCCTGGCTCGAGAAGCTCCATATCGCCCCCTACGAGCCCGCGACCCGCGCGAATCCGGCCGATCCCCAGCGTCGCCGCAAACTGCTGCTCCATCGGCGGGAGATCGACCGCCTGGATGGCCGCATCGCCGAGAAGGGGCTGACCCTCATTCCCCTCAATCTCTATTTCCGCCGCGGCCGCGCCAAGGTCGAACTCGCCCTGGCCCGGGGAAAACACCGCCACGACAAGCGGGATGCGATCCGGCGTCGCGAACAGGATCGCGAGGCCCGGCGGGCGATGCGGCGGCATCGTCGTTAGGGCCGATCCGGGGAACATCGCGGCGGCAGGCCGGCTATTCTCGTTCGATCCCGTATGACGGATCCCGCGGAACGGTCGGCGGGTCGGGGCGGGCCGGAGGATCGATGAACTACGAACTGCGCCCCTTGACCCTGGCCGAGATCCTCGATGCGGCCTTCCGGCTGGTCCAGACGGAATGGCAGACCCTGATCGGTCTCTCCCTGATCATGCAGATCCCGGTCTTCTTCATCGCCATCGCCGTTCCCCAGCTCTTCGATCCCTTCGCGCAGCCCCTCGAAACCGGAGAGGAGATCAGCGAACAGCTCGCGTTTGCCCTCGTCGCGGGACTCGCCGGGATCGTCTTCTTCTACGCGATCCTCTATCCCTTCGTCGCCGCCGCGGTGACGGCGTCGGTCGGCAACTTCTATCTCGGAAGGCGTTTCGATCTCCGGGAAGCAGCCCATGCGGGCGCGCGATCCTTTCTTCGTCTGATCGCAGCCTATTTCGTCTGGGGCATCGCCTATCTCTTCGCTGCCGTCGCCGTCTTCGGAGCTGCCGCACTGCTGTTCGGTATCGGGGGGGCCCTCTTTGGCGACGTGATCGAATCGATGGGTGGGGCCGGCATCGCCCTCGCGGTCGTCCTGGGGATCGCGATCGGTGGGGTTGCCTTCTTCTGGATCCTTTTTGCGGCGTTCGTGAGTGCCCTGCTTCCGCCGATCGTCGTGCTGGAGCGGCAGGGTGTCTTCGCCAGCGTGCGCCGGGCATTCAGACTCGGATCGACCTCGAAGGGACGTCTGGTCGGGATCCTCTTCACGGCCGGGATGATCGTCGGCTTTCCCGTCGCCGGAGCCCAGATGCTGGTCGGCATGGTGCCGGTGTTGGGTGCTCTCGTATGGGCGCTCTTCCAGGCGGTGGGCTTCGCCTTCACGACCGCCGTGACGGTCGTCCTCTATTTTGATCTCCGCTGCCGCGCGGAGAGCTACGATCTCGAGCTGCTGGCAGAGCAGGTGGAGGCGGGGCCGGGTCTTGGTCACGGATGAGCAGGCGCGCGCCGCGGCGGAAGCGATCCTTTCGGCGCCGGAATACACGCGCTGGGAAAGCGGGGTGTTGCCCTGGTTCGCCTTTCTCGATCGGATCGGCGACTGGGTTCCGGACTGGCTGATCGCGCTCGTCTCGAAGCTCGGTCTGCTGGTCTCGGCCCTGCTCGAGGGATTGGGGCGGATTCTCGGTCTCTTCGGGTTCTTCGGCGAGGTGGGGCGGGGGGTCGGCTGGATCGCCCTCTGCCTGATCCTCGCGCTCGTGATCGCCCTCATCCGGGTCTGGCACGCGCGCCGGGAACGGGGCGCGGCGGAGTCCGCACCGGCGTCCGCTCCCGCCCTGGCCCATCGAGACGCGCTTCGGGAGGCCCGGGCGCTGGCCGCATCGGGCCGCTACCTCGAGGCGGCACACCGCGTCCAGCTCGCGACCCTGGCGCTCCTGATCTCCTCTGATTGGCTCGAACTCGCCCGCTCGGATCCCAACCGGACGCTTCGCCAGCGCCTCGCCGATTCCCCCCTGCCCGAGCGCGAGCGGCAGCAGTTGATCCGCCTCGTCGATCGGCTCGAGGCGCTCTGGTTCGATCGGCCGCGCCAGGATCCCGAACTCTTCGATCAATGGATCGCCCTCGACGAACGGATCCTGTCCCTCGCGACCTCGGGGAAGCGCTGATGCAGCAGCGGGTCTGGCTCGCTTTCGCCATCGTTGCGGGCATCTCCTTCGCGGTCCAGGTCTCCTGGCCCGTCGATCTGACGGATCGGCCCGAGACGACCTTCGACACCGCACCGCGGGGCCATGCCGGGCTGCTCGCATTGCTCGATCACTTCGACGCGACGCGGGGGCGATGGATGTCGGGATTGACGATGCCACCGCCGGATTCGACCGTCTGGTGGATTGCGCCGCGGGGCGTCTGTGACGATCGAAGGGGCGCGCTCGCGTCGAAAGCGTCGAAAGACGGGATCGAGCGGGACACCCGATCGGAGTCGGACACCGAGGGCGAGAAGAAAACGCAGGCGGAGAGAACGGACGATCGAACGATCTTCGAGATCGCTGTCCGGCCCTGGATCGAGGCGGGGGGAACGGCGGTCGTCTGGCTGGCCCATCCGCCCCTCGACGAGCCCGAAGGCGTCGATCCGGCAACGCGAGAAGACCGCGACGGGATCCGGGCGGGAATCGAGCGGACGTGGCGCGCGGATGGAGCGGGGGGGAAGGACGCGTCCGGCCCCGAAGCCATCCGCGAGGACTGGAAGGACGAACTCGCGCGAAGGCGCGAGCGGCTGCGGGAGGGCGAACCCGGGAAATGCGACGGGATCGCCGGCTTTCCGCTGCCCCCGAGAAGGCTGGCCGGGCTCGAGGGCGGGCGGCCCCCCGTCGAGAGCGCGATCGCCCGAATCGTGTTCAGCGTGGGACGCGCCGTCGAGCGGCGGGAGGATTTCGATTATGCGGGCACCCGCATCCTGCCCGGTCCGACCCTGGCGTTCTTCGACGTCGAGCCGATGGCCGAGCGCTTGCAGGAAAGGCCTCGCGAGGGATCGGAGGCGCTTTCAACGGGGCCTTCGGACTCCCCTGCCGATCCGTCGGGGGACGACACGACGGGATGGCGCCCTCTCTGGGTCGGATCCGATGATTTCGCTCCCCTGGCGCTCGCGCGGCCGGTCGGTTCGGGGCGACTCGTGGTCTTCGCCGATGCCCGGATCCTGTCGAACGGACGCCTCGCCCACGTCGATTCGGCGCCCTTCGTCTTCGACCAGGTGAGGGATCATGGCGAGCCCTATCTCGACGAGCATTTCCATGGCGTGGTCCCGGAACCCGGATGGTTCCGCTATCTCGCTCGCTCCCCCGCATGGGCGGCCGGCCTCGGCATGATCGTCGTCGGGCTGCTGGTCATCGGGCGGGGTCATGCCTGGCCGCAGCGGGATGTCGCCGACTTCGACAGCGAGGCCCCGACCCTCAGCGATTTCGTCGACTCCGTCGCACGACTCTATTCGGAAACCGGGGACCACGAGCGGGTCTTCGAACGCTACCGCGCCCTTTCCCTCGACCGGATCCGCCGCGCCCTGGGCCTCGCGCCGGGGACGCCGATCGAAATCGTCCTCTCGAGCCTTCGGAGACGCGCGCCGAACTGGCCGGAACTGGAGGAGACGGGGCTGCGGCATCTTCTCGCCAGACGGGTACCGATCCGGTCGGCGTCGGACCTCGAACGGAACGTGGCGCGGCTCGACGAACTCGTCCACCTCGTGAAGCAGGGGCGGTCCGGGCGCGGGCGGGTCCCGGGAATCCCGGGAAGAGAAGGGCATGGCGCGGGCAAGGGATCGGCCCTTTCCGGGGACGAAGCCGTCAGGGCCGGAAGGGCCGGAGCGAAAGGAATCGGGTGACGGAAAGAGAATCGATGGAGGCCGCTTTCGTGGCGGAGCGCTTCGAAGCACTCCGAGGGGTGGTCGGACACTGGGTCGTCGGCCAGGATGCGGCCCTGCGGCAGATCTTCGTGACCCTTCTCGTGGGTGGACACGGTCTCATCGAGGGGGTGCCGGGAGTGGCCAAGACGCTCCTCGTTCGCACCCTGGCGCGCGCATTGCGTCTCGAATTCGGCCGCATCCAATTCACCCCCGATCTCATGCCGAGCGACATCCTCGGAACCTCCATCCTCGAGTCCGCGGGCGGGACGTTCCGCTTTCGTGAGGGACCGATCTTCAGGGAGCTGCTTCTCGCGGACGAGATCAATCGGGCATCGGCGAAGACCCAGTCGGCCCTGCTCGAGGCGATGCAGGAGGGAACGGTCACGATCGATGGGGTCCGGCATTCCCTGAGCCGGTTCTTCACGGTCTTCGCGACACAGAACCCGGTCGATCAGGAGGGGACCTATCCGCTTCCCGAGGCCGAACTCGACCGTTTCCTCTTCAAGATCGTGGTGGACTATCCAGGCGAGGAGGACGAGCGAAGCCTGCTTCGCCGACATCACGACGAGGGGGCGGGACTCGAGGATGTCACGGTCGTCCTCGAACCCGACGCGATCGAGCGGGCGCGCGGGATCGTTCGCAGGGTGACCGTCGCCGAGGAGATCCTGGCCTATGTCTCGGATCTCGTTCGCGCGACGCGGACCGACTTCCAGTACGGGCTGGGGGCCTCGCCGAGGGCGGGCCTCTGGCTGTTGCGCGCGGCCAAGGCCCAGGCGGTCCTGGACGGACGGGCCTTCGTGCTGCCCGAGGACGTCCAGGAGATGTGGCTGCCCACCCTGCGCCACCGCGTGATGCTCGATCCGGCGCTCGAAGTCGAGGGCCAGACGGCGGATGCGGCGCTCCTCCGGACCCTCCAGGGCATCACGGTTCCCCGGTGAGCCGGATCGGCAGGATCTCCCCGGATCCCAGCCTGGTCGCCTGGGCCTCGGGCTGGCTCCTGCTGGCAGTGGCGTCGGTGCCCCTGATCGGATTGCGCCCCCTGGTTCCGATCGCGGGGCTCCTGCTGGTCTCGGCCGCGCTGGCCGATGTCTTCCTGCTGCTTCGCGAAGAAGAGCCCACACTCTTCCGGACGGTGCCGGAGAAGGGGGCACGAGAGCGCGAGGAAGAGATCGTGCTCACCGTGCGCAATCCCCTGCCCCGTCCGCTCGAGCTCGAGCTCTGCGAGGCCGTTCCCCGGGATCTCGTCTCGCCCGAACCCATCTGGCCATCGCTTCCGGTCGAAGCGGGGGCGGATCTCCGGATCGGGTATGTGATCCGACCCTGCGTTCGGGGGGAGCGGATCTGGGGGCGCGCCGTCGCGCTCGTGCGGTCGCCGTTCGGGCTGTGGCGGCGGCGCATCGAATCTCCGGAGGGCGACCGGATCCTCGTTCAACCCGAGACGGCCCGCTACCTGCGGCCGGAGGCCCTCGATCCACAGCGCGTCCTCGCCGCCCTGGGCGTACGGCCGAAGCGGGCGCGGGGAGAGGGGCTCGAGTTCGACCATCTGCGCGACTACGTGATCGGAGACGAACCACGTCGGATCGATTGGCCGGCGACCGCGCGTCGCGGACGTCCCGTCGTGCGGACCTTTCGCCAGGAAGAGAGTCGCACGATCCTGTTGGCCGTGGATCGCAGTCGCCTGATGGGGACTCGATCGCCGTCGGGGGTTCCCGGCGATCCGGGTGGCGAGGGCGACGCCGCGCAGGCACGGGCGTTCGCGCCGACCAAGCTCGATCGCGCGGTCGATACCGCGCTGGCCCTCGTCTTCGCGAGTCTGGCCGCGGGCGATCGCGTGGGCCTGCTCGTCTTCGACAGGGCGGTCGCGCGTTTCGTGGCGCCGCTGGCCCATCGCGCCAGTCTGGGACGTTTCGTCGATGCCTTGTCCGACGTCCAGCCGGGAGAGACCGAAGCGGATTATCGCCGCGTCACCCGCGAGATCCTGAGCCGCCAGAAGAAGCGCGCGATGATCGTCGTCCTGACCGATTTCATGGAGGTCGATCGCGAGGAACTGATCGAGCCGATGTCCCTTCTCGCGCGTCGCCACGAGGTGATCTTCGTCGCCCTTCGCGAGCCGATTCTCGAGCAGCTCGAAGAGGAAGGAATCGGAGACGGCGCCTCCCGGAAAGGGAATGCGAAGGATCGTCGGGTCGACTTGTACAGGCGGATCGTCCTGGCCGATCTGCTTCGCGAGCGTGAGGGGCGCCTCGTCCTGTTGCGGCGTCAGGGGCTGGCG
This sequence comes from Deltaproteobacteria bacterium, assembly GCA_011051925.1. Taxonomy (GTDB): domain Bacteria; phylum Myxococcota_A; class UBA9160; order UBA9160; family UBA4427; genus UBA4427. The sequence goes on along the minus strand of DRKE01000005.1, from coordinate 505 downwards.
GTGCTCGATGTCCTGCCGGGCGATGCGATTGCCGGGACGCTCAATCTCTACATGACGCTTCGACACGGTCTACGCCCCGGCGGGGGGTGAGCCGATGCCTCATCCGATTTCTTCCGACGGATCGCGCGCGAGAAGATCGTCGAGCCAGGTCGGGGACGTCGGACGCTCCCCTCGCAGGCCCCGCAGCACCCGCGCCGCAGCTCCCAGCAGGATCAGGCCGGCCGCTGCGACGCCCAGACGCGCGGCCGTTCCCAGGGTCGACTCCCGGATGAAGCTTTCGATCCAGGCTGCGACGAAGAAGAGTGGCAGACTCGTGAGGAAGAGGGCGAGCGCGGCCGGCGCCGATCGTTGCAGCGCCCGGGTTCGCGTCTCCCGCCCGGGCGCGGCCATCGCATGGCCGAGCACGAGGCCGCCGGCGCAGCAGAGGCTGATGGCCGTCAGCTCCGGGACGGCATGGGGCAGGATCCACGCGAGAAAGGCCAATGCATGGTCACCGCGCAGGAAG
>DRKE01000004.1 GCA_011051925.1 Deltaproteobacteria bacterium | reverse complement strand
GTGGTTTCGAGGTCTCTTCAGGCCTCGGGGCGTCGCGTCGATGGGAGGGCATGGCACTCGATCTGATCTTCGTCCTGCTGCTCGCCCTGATGTCCGGCCTTGGCGTCTGGCGGGGTGCCGTGGCGAGCGGATCGGGGCTCGCGGCGATGGTCTGTGGCTATCTGGGGGCGATGCTCGCGGCGACCCGGGGAGCGGGCCGGGTCGCCGAAGCCTTGGTGGTCCCCCCGATCTTGGCGCCGGCGATCGCCGGCACGATCGGTTTCGCGGTCGCCTGGTGGGTCGCGAGTGCCCTCGCCGACGTGGGCATGGCCTGGGATCGGGAGCGCGTCGAGGGTGGCGGCCGCGGCATCCTTGATCGGGCACTCGGGGGATTCTTCGGTCTCGCCCGGGGCGCGCTGGTCGTGCTCCTCCTCGCCGTGCTGGCGAACTGGGTGGATGCCGCCCGGGATCTCGGTGTCCTCGACGGATTCGCAGCGCTGCCCGATGCCGAGACCTCAGCCGTTGGTCGGGCTTCGGGGGAGGTCGTCGAAGCCGTGGTTTCGACGGCCCTCGCCGATGCGGGACCGGCAGGGACCGTCGCTGCGCGACTGACGGGGAGGCCGGGACAGACGCTCGGCAGTGTGCAGTCGATCCTCGACGATGAGCGGATGGGCCGGATGTTCGAAGACCGGCTTTTCTGGACCCTGATCAGCCGTGGTTCGATCGACTATGCGATGAATCGCACTGCGATCCGATCGATCGTGCACGATCCGGAGATGCGTGGACGGTTCGCCGATCTGGGACTCGTGGACGAAGCCGCGCGCGGGGACGCAGACGTGTTTCGCGAGGCGATGGCCGGCGTTCTTGCCGAGGTCGGACCGAAGATCCAACGGCTCCAGAACGATCCCGAGCTGAAGGCCCTGGCCAACGACCCCGAGATCCTCGAACTCCTCGAGTCGGGCAACACCCTCGCGCTCATCAACCATCCGCGGATCCGGACGCTCGTCGAAAAGCTCTCGGCCGAGCCCTGATCAGCCGACGCCAGCCTCGGTCTCTGCAGCCCTCTGCAACCCCTGACGACCCCTCTGCAACCCCTCGAGACAGAGGGAGGCGATGCGTGGAGCGCGACGGCTCAGAAGAGCGGACGATCGTCTCCGTCGGGCGCGTAAGCGGAGATCTCACAGCAGAGGGAGACCGTGTCGAACGATGGCCGCTCGAAGCGTCGGGAAGCCGGTGCTTCGTGCGCCCGAAAATCGGATTCCCCGACGGATGGGGCGGATGGCGTGGTGGATTCTTCCATGCGCGGATCATAGCACCGCCGCCTGGGGATCCGCATCACCGGCTGATGCCGGGCCGGGGGCCCACCGGCGCATCAGCGCAGCAGCACGTCGCAGACCTCACGGATCCGCCGGAGCGTGCGTCCGAGCGCGTTGTCCGGCCGGATCCGACGCCGCACGCCGACCAGGATCCGGCGTTCGAGGGCGTAGCGGGTGAGGCGTGGCCGCGGCGCGGCTTTGCCCTCGAGATCGATGGCATCGAGTTCGCGTTGGATCTGCTCCCGGCCATGGCCCCAGATCTCGAGGTCCTCATCGGTGAGTCGGGCGAGGATCTCCCGATAGAGCGCGACACGCTCGGGTCGGCCGGTCGCGGCGCGGGCCCATTTCGCGAGACTGGCCGTGGTCGGTCGGCTTTCCTTCGAGACGGTCGTCGGATCACCGAGGCCCCGGGTCGAGGCCCTTCCTCCCTCGGGCACCTGCCCGTAGTCGACCATGGCGGGTTCGAATCCGAGCCCGAGGTAGTCGGCGATCGCGCGGGCATTGTCTTCCGGGTTCCGGACGAGGTCCTCGTACTGGACGTGATGGATCGGAATCTTCGTCGTTCGCAGGAAGCGGGCGATGGCGGGGACATAACGCTCGAGCAATGGATTGTGGTCGTGGGCGATCCGATCATCTCCATCGAAGAAGGAGTCGACGAAGGAGGACCAGACGGCAATCGGGTGTCGTGTCAGCACGACGTAGCGGGCTTCCGGATAGAGCCGCTCCAGAAAATCGAGGCAGAGCGCGTAGGCGGGTGTCTTGTCGAGGATGAGCCCGCCGCCGCCATGGCCCTCGTAGAGCCCGCGATAGATCGCGTCGGTGTACGCGCGCAGGGCGGAGAGATACGTGGCCTCGCCGCCGGGAAGCGAGGCGACCAGGGCGCGCGCGGCCTGCCGCGTGATGATCGGGTCGTAGGGCGCAGTCTCGACGCTCTCGTAGTAGCCGAGATAGGCGAGTGGCGTGATCAGATGGGGCTCCTCGGGCGCGAAGACGGCCGAATGGGCGCCGAGCATCCGGCTCAGGAGGGTCGAGCCCGAGCGGGGTGATCCGATCAAGAAGACGAGCCGGTCCTGCATTGGCGTACTTCACTCCGAGGCGCCCGGCCGCGTGACCGCGGTGGGGCGGCGAAGCATACCCGCTTCTACAGCGATTGACTGGCGAGGCCGAGGGTTTCGGCCATGCGCTGCGCATGGACCCGAAGCAGCGCGACGCCGAGGCGATGTCCGAGCCAGGGCTTCATGCTGCGCAGATGCCGGAAGGAGGCGCGGTCGACCTCGAGCAAGCGGACGGCGGTATTCGCGACGGCCGATTCCGCATGGGGAATGTCGGCGAGCAGTGGCAGGCCGCCGAAGAGATCGCCGACCGTCAACTGGGCCAGCGGCTGTTCGATCGCGTCCCGGATACGGAGCTGCAGGGTCACGCTGCCTTCGGTGATCAGGAAGATCGAGTCGTTGCCGCTTCCCTGGGTCCCCTGGCGGTAGATCATGTCCCCGGGCTGGAGATTCCGGTAGCGTGTGACCTGGGCGAGTCCCATGGCTTCTTCGAGGCCGAGCTCGTGGAGGGCCGTCTGCTCATAGAGGAACCGCGCGAGCTTCTTGCCGGAATCGAGGACCTGGTCCCAGACCGCCTCGAGCTGTTCCGGGTGGGGATCGTCGAAGGCGATGCCCGTCAGCACGATCCGCTCGTGGGGGTCTTCGCGCTGCCAGCAACCGACGGCGTCGAGCGTCAGGTTCCGGGTCGGCAGACCGAGGGTGATCCGCTGGAGGGACTTGAAGGAGAAGGGCGAGGGGGTGGCGATGCAGGCGCCGCCGATGCTGAGATCCCGTGAACGGCCGACGAGGGCGCCGCCGAAATCGCTGGTGTAGATCTCGACGGGAAGGTCGGTCCCGACCCGGGGATTCGAACGGACCTCGAGCGGGTCGACGGGAGCGCCCCGGTTCTGGCTGGGGCCGGGCACGCGATCAGCTTTGTTCTGCGTCATATTCCTGGAATCCTCGGTGTTCCCTGTTTCGGATGGGCTCCAATGGGACTTGAACGCTCCACTCAGACTAAATCGCGTCGACGACAGACCCGAGTGGCCGATGGATGAAGGCAGGCGATCCCGTTCCGCACCCCGGACGAGGAGAGCAGGGCGGATTCGCTCCTGCCGAGCCGTGGGGCCGGCCTTGTGGAGGTGGACCCGTGGGAAGGACGGAGGAACGACGATGAGACGGGCCTTGCGTGGGGCGTCGACCGGAGGTCGGGTCCAGTGATCGCCCGAGCGGATCGATGAGTCGTTTCGAGATCGCACTCGCGGTCGCCTGGGTCGTCGTCTGGATTCCCGGTCTCCTCCAGTTGGCCGAAGTCTGGCGCGAGGTCGAATACGCCTCCCACGGATTCCTGGTGCCCTTCGTTTCGCTCTGGGCCGC
>DRKE01000003.1 GCA_011051925.1 Deltaproteobacteria bacterium | reverse complement strand
TGTCCCAGTTCGAACGCTGGTATTCCCAGGCGGGCACGCCGCGGCTGACGGCTTCGGGCGAATACGACGCCGCCGCGCGGCGCTATGTCCTGACCCTCTCGCAGGGCTACCCGGAGACGGCCTTCGAGATCGTCGGCGCGCGGGATCGGAAACCGCTTCATGTCCCGGTTGCCGTCGGATTGCTGGGGCCGGACGGAACGGCCCTTCCGCTCCGGCTCGAGGGCGAGGCCGGAACGACACCCCGGGCGACCACACGGATCCTGGAGCTGCGCGAGTCGCAGCAGCGCTTCGTCTTCGAAGACGTCGAAGGGGAGCCCGTTCCCTCCATCCTGCGGGGGTTCTCGGCGCCCGTACGGCTCGAGATGGACCAGTCGCGGGAGGCGCTGGCCTTCCTGATGGCTCATGACGAGGATCCGATCAATCGCTGGGACGCCGGTCAGAGGCTGGCGCTGGATTGGCTCGTCGAAGCGACGAAGATCGCCGGAGAAGGGGGCGTGCCGGAGCCCGATCCGGCCTTCGCATCGGCCTGGGGGCGGCTGCTCGTCGACGAGACTCTCGACGGTTCGCTTCGTGCCCTGGCACTCACGCTTCCTGCCGAGCGCGTCGTGGCCCAGGCGCTTCCGGTGATCGATCCCGACGCGATCCATGCGGCCCGGGAATGCCTTCGTCGGGCGCTCGCGACGATCCACGAAGACACCCTCTGGTCGATCTATCGCGCCCTCGCGCCCTCCGGCCCCTATCGCCACGAGAGGGAATCGATCGATCGACGTCGATTGCGGAACGCCGTGCTCGGTCTGCTCGCCGCTCGTGGTGACGAGGAGGCGATCGAGGCGGCCTGGAGCCAGTTCGAGAACGCCGACAACATGACCGATGCCCAGGCCGCTTTCGTCGTGCTTGCGGATCAAGACCACCCGAGACGGGACGAGGTCGTCCGCGCGTTCTACGATCGCTGGCATGAGGATCCGCTGGTGCTCGACAAGTGGTTCGCCATCCAGGCGGGTTCTTCACGGTCCGACACGCTCGAGCGCGTTCAGGAACTCGCGGCGCATCCGGATTTCAATCGGGGGAATCCGAACCGCGTGCGCGCGCTCGTCGGTGCCTTTTGCTCGGGGAATCAGGTACGCTTCCACGCGGCCTCCGGCGAGGGCTACACGTTCCTCGCGGATTTCGTGCTGGAACTCGATGCCTCGAATCCCCAGGTCGCATCGAGGATGGCTTCGATCTTCAACGACTGGCGGCGCTACGACGAGGACCGCCAGGCCTTGATGCAGGCCCAGCTCGAGCGGATCGCTTCGAGCGGATCGCTTTCCAAGGATGTCTACGAGATCGTGAACCGGGCCCTGTCCCGCTGAGTCGGGGGATTCGAGGGCGGCGGTGGCCGGCGGAGCAGGGCGGGACCCGGGCCGAGGACGGATCGACACGGAATCCGAAGCAGGAATGGCGGGAACGCCGGGAATGAAATGAAGAGAATGAAGAGGAGGGAGGGAGCATGGCGACGCTGTCCGACTTTCGTGCGATGAGCATCATGGGGGACGAGCGCAAGCTCTCGGATTTCGAGGGCCAGGTCTGCCTGATCGTCAACGTGGCCTCGGAATGCGGATTGACGCCCCAATACGATGGTCTCCAGCGACTCTACCAGCAGTTCCGGGACCGTGGCTTCGAGATCCTGGCCTTCCCCTGCAACCAGTTCGGGGGGCAGGAGCCGGGTTCGGAGGAGGAGATCCGGAGCTTCTGCGAGAAGAACTACGGCGTGGAATTCCCGATGTTCGCGAAGATCGAAGTGAAGGGGGAAGGACAGGACCCGCTCTATGCATGGCTGACGGCGGAAGAGACGGAGCCGGATGGTGCCGGTCCGATCGCCTGGAACTTCGCGAAATTCCTGATCGATCGCGAGGGGCGGATTGCCGCACGCTTCGCACCGACCGTCGAGCCCTGCTCGAGAGACGTGACGACGCGGGTCGAGGCACTCCTGGAGGGGAAGTCGGAGAAACGATGATCGGATTGAATCCGGGACAGCCGATCCTGACTGCGAAGGATCTCGGTCGGAAATTCGGGGACCGCACCATCCTGAAGGGCGTTTCCTTCAGCCTCCAGCCGGGAGATCGCGCCGGAGTGCTCGGCGTGAATGGGGTCGGCAAGTCGACGCTGATGCGGATCCTTGCCGGGCGCGACTCCGAATACGAGGGGCAGCTCCACATCGCGAAAGGCGCGACGGTCGGATACGTCTCGCAGGAGCCCGAACTCGACTTCGACAAGACCGTTCGGGAGAACGTCGAAGAGGCGGTGGCAGAGACCCGTGCACTGCAGGCGCGCTACGAAGAGATCCTGAAGGCGTGGGAGGATCCCGAGGTCATGGCCGACGAGGCGCGCATGAACGCGCTCCTGGCCGAACAGGGGGAGGTCCAGGAGGCCCTCGAGGTCCGTGATGCCATGGATCCGGCCGCGCTCGACAACCAGATCGAGATCGCGATGGATGCGCTCCGGTTGCCGCCCGGCGGCCGGGACGTGCGCTCCCTTTCAGGCGGCGAGCGTCGTCGGGTCTCGCTCTGCAAGGAGCTGCTCGCCCATCCCGATCTCCTGATTCTCGACGAGCCGACGAATCATCTCGACGCCGATACGGTCGCCTGGCTGGAGACCTTCCTCGCCGGCTATTCCGGAACCTGTGCCCTCGTGACCCATGATCGGTATTTCCTCGACCGGGTCGCGAACCGGATGCTCGAGGTCTTCCATGGGCAGATCCGCGCCTACGAGGGGAACTATTCCGATTTCCTCGCGGCCCGGGAAAAGCTGCAGGAGATCCAGGATCGGACGGACGTGAACCTGCTGAAGGCCGTCGCCCGGGAGCTCGAATGGATCCGGTCGACGCCCCAGGCGCGCCGTACGAAGTCGAAGGCGCGGATCGCGGCGTATGACGAACTGGTGGAGAAGGCCAGTCGGATCCAACCCGCGGATGAACTCGACCTGCGCATTCCCTTCGGCCCCCGACTGGGAAGCAAGGTGCTCTCCCTGCGTGGCGTCAGCAAACGATTCGACGACAAGGTGCTTTTCGAGGATTTCGATTTCGAGATGCCGCCGGGCGCGATCGTCGGGGTGACGGGCGCGAATGGCCTGGGCAAGACGACGCTGGTCAACATGATCGTCGGGCGTGAGGAGCCCGATGAAGGCGTGATCGAAGTCGGCCAGAACACCCGCTTCTGCTATGTGGACCAGACACGCCAGACCCTGCGGGACGAGCTGACCGTCTACGACGCGGTCGCCGACGGATCGGACGTGATCGAGTACGGAGACAAGACGCTCTCGGTTCGCCACTATCTCGCGCGATTCCTGTTCAGCGGCTCGATCCAACAGACGCCGGTCGGCCGGCTCTCGGGTGGCGAGCGGAACCGCCTGCAGCTCGCGAAATGTCTGCGTGTGCCCTCGAATTTCATCATCCTGGACGAGCCGACGAACGATCTGGACCTGATGACGCTGCGCGTGCTCGAGGAGTCCCTTTCGAATTATCCGGGCTGCGCGATCGTGATCACGCACGACCGCTATTTTCTCGATCGAGTGGCGACCCACATCCTCGGCTTCGAAGGCGAGGGCCGGATCGAGTTCTGCAGTGGGGCCTGGGAGACCTACGCGGAGCAGCGTGAAAAGCGGATCGCTGCAGCGGGCGGGCCCGGTTCCCAGAGGTTCAGGCATCGGAAGATCGCTCGGATCTGAAGCGGATCCGGATGGGAGGGCGTGCCGGTGTTGCGACATGTCGCGATGTTTCGTTTGAAGCCCGATGCCCCGGAAGGCACCTGGGAACGCCTGGCACGCGGACTCGATCGGCTCGCGCGGGAGATTCCGGAGGTGACGGCCTATACCCATGGCCGGGATCTCGGGCTCCGGGAGGGCAATTTCGATCTCGCCGTCGTGGCTGATTTCGAGGATCCCGAGGCCTTCGCAGCCTACGTGGGCCATCCGGAGCACCAGGCCTTCCTCAGGGACCTCCTGCTGCCGGTCGTGGAGGAGCGGGTGTCCATCCAGTTCGCGCTTCCCGATCCTTCCTGATTCCGCGACTGGTTCCGGCCGACCGAAGCGGCCTCGTTCGGGTTTTTCCCCGACGGGCTTGACAGCTCCGGCTCTGCGATCATCTCTTCGGTCGCTGGAGCGGACGCCTCCAGCCGGGAGGTGGATGCATGCAATTCGACAAGTTCACGATCAAGAGCCAGGAAGCACTCCAGGAGGCGCAGAGCCAGTGCAGCGCGAGGGGGCACCAGAGCCTCGACGCGGCGCATCTGCTGGCGGCCCTGCTCTCGCAGGCCGAAGGCAGCACGGTGCCGATGCTCCAGAAACTCGGCATCTCGATCGATGCCCTGGGCAACGAGGTCGAGTCGGCGCTGTCCCAGCGCCCGAAGGTCACGGGAGGCGCCCAGCCCCACATGAGTGCCGGCCTCAACCGGATCCTCGAGGCGGCCTTCGAAGAAGCGCGTACGATGAAGGACGAGTACGTCTCGACCGAACATCTGCTGCTGGCCATGGTCAAGGACGAGTCGGACGAGGTCGGCCGGATCCTTCGCGCCGCGGGCGTGACCTATGAGGGACTGCTCCAGGCCCTGACGGCCATCCGCGGGTCCTCACGGATCACCGACCCCGATCCCGAATCGAAATACCAGTCCCTCGAGAAATTCGGGTCGGATCTGACCGAGGCCGCCCGGGCCGGGAAGCTCGATCCCGTGATCGGTCGTGACGAGGAGATCCGTCGGGTCATCCAGGTGTTGTCGCGTCGCAGCAAGAACAATCCCGTGCTGATCGGCGAGCCGGGTGTCGGCAAGACGGCGATCGCCGAAGGTCTGGCTCTGCGGATCGTCGCGGGCGACGTTCCGGAGACGCTTCGCGACCGCCGGATCATCTCGCTCGACATCGGATCCCTGATCGCCGGCGCCAAATACCGTGGCGAGTTCGAAGACCGGCTGAAGGCCGTATTGCGCGAGGTATCGGAGTCGAACGGGCAGGTCATCCTCTTCATCGACGAGCTGCACACGATCATCGGAGCGGGCAACGCCGAGGGTTCTGCCGACGCTGCGAACATGCTCAAACCCGCGCTGGCACGCGGCGAGCTGCGCTGTATCGGTGCGACCACGCTCGATGAATACCGGAAGCACATCGAGGGGGATGCTGCCCTGGCGCGACGCTTCCAGCCCGTCATGGTGCTCGAGCCCTCGGTCGAGGATACGATCTCGATCCTTCGCGGTCTGAAGGAGCGCTACGAAGTCCATCACGGAGTGCGGATCCAGGATTCGGCGCTGGTGGCGGCCGCGACGCTCTCCCATCGCTACATCACCGATCGTTTCCTGCCGGACAAGGCGATCGATCTGATCGACGAAGCGGCCAGCCGCGTCCGGGTGCAGATCGATTCGATGCCCGAAGAGCTCGATCAGCTGGAGCGCAAGCGGGTGCAGCTCGAGATCGAGCGCGAAGCCCTGAAGAAGGAATCGGATCCCGCGAGCGTCGAGCGACTCGAATCGGTCGAACGCGAGATCGCCGAATTGCGTCAGACGCTGGACTCTCTGATGGCGACCTGGCAGGTCGAGAAGGAGTTGATCTCGGAGATCCGCAGGGCGAAGGAAGAGCGCGAGGCGCTGATGGCGGAGTACGAACGAGCCGAGCGTTCGGGGGATCTCGAAAGGGCGGCCGAACTCCGATACGGAAAGCTGGTCGAACTCGACCGCGAGATCGAGGAGAAGGAGAAGAAGCTCGAGGAACTCCAGTCCGAAGGCAGCATGCTGAGCGAGGAGGTCACGGCGGAGGAAGTCGCCGAGATCGTCTCGAAATGGACCGGGATCCCGGTGACGAAGATGCTCGAAGGAGAGCAGGAGAAGCTGCTCAGCATGGAGGAGCGACTCGCCGAAAGGGTCGTCGGCCAGGAAGAGGCGTTGCGGGCGGTGTCGAACGCCGTGCGCAGGGCACGGGCTGGCTTGCAGGATCCGAGTCGGCCGATCGGGTCGTTCATCTTCCTCGGGCCGACGGGCGTCGGCAAGACCGAGACGGCCCGCGCGCTCGCCGAGTATCTCTTCGACGACGAGCACGCCATGGTCCGCGTCGACATGAGCGAGTACATGGAGAAGCATGCGGTTTCGCGTCTGATCGGCGCCCCACCCGGATACGTGGGCTATGACCAGGGAGGGGCGTTGACGGAAGCCGTTCGTCGGCGGCCCTACAGCGTCATCCTCTTCGACGAGATCGAAAAGGCCCATCCGGACGTCTTCAACATCTTCCTGCAGATCCTGGACGATGGACGCCTGACGGACGGGCAGGGACGGACGGTCGATTTCCGGAACACGGTGCTCATCATGACGTCGAATATCGGCAGCGAGCACATCGTCGATCTCGGGATCGCCGAAGAAGGGGAGATGCGGCGACGCGTGATGGATGCGCTCCGATCGCATTTCAAGCCCGAGTTCCTGAACCGGATCGATGATGTCGTGATCTTCCACGCCCTCGGAGAGGAGCAGATCGCGCATATCCTCGAGATCCAGATCGATCAGCTGCAGAAGCGGCTGGCCGACCGGCGTCTCACCATCGAGCTGTCGGATGCGGCGAAGGAGTACCTGGCCCGCCGCGGATACGATCCGCAATATGGCGCGCGCCCGCTGAAGCGGTTGATCCAGCGCGAGGTACAGGATCCTCTGGCGATGAGGATCCTCGAAGGCGAGTTCGTCGAGGGATCGACGGTCCGGATCGACCTGGCGGAGGATGGTGAGAAGCTGGTCTTCCACGCGGCATGAATCGACGGACGGGCGGCCATGGCCGCCCGTCCGGGTCGGCGCCTGCCGGGTGACGCGCGATCAGGGTCTCGGTGGAGGCCGGGATGGGAGCGGTCCAGGCGGTCCTGAAGTACATTCTTCGGGGCGGAACGAGGGGTGGCGATTTCCGTCCGCCCCCTGCGGAGGTGTGAATGGGCTCGGTCGAGGTGATCCCGATTTCCCTTCCCCGAGAGACCGTTCGATTCGTCAAGACCTGGTTCAAGATCTACGAGAACGATCCGCACTGGGTTCCACCGCTCTATTTCGAGCGGAAGCGCTTCTTCGATCCGCGTCGCAATCCCTATTTCAAGGTCGCGCAGGTCCAGTGTTTCGTCGCCGTCCGTGACGGCCGGGATGTCGGCACGATCGCGGCGACCGTCGACGAGGCCTATCAAGCCGATTCGCCCGGAACGGGTTTCTTCGGCTTCTTCGAGTTCATCGAGGACGTCGAAGTGGCCGGGGCCCTGCTCGATCGCGCTCGGGATTGGCTGGCGGATCGAGGGATGGAGACGGCCGTCGGTCCCTTCAACTTCAACTCGAATCACGAATTCGCGCTTCTCGTCGACGGTTTCGATAGCGATCCCTATATCGCCAATCCGCACAATTCGGCCTACTACCCGGAGATCTACGAGGCGGTCGGACTGCGCCCCGTGATGGACTGGTATGCCTATCATGTGGACTCCCGCATGAAGGGCGTGAAGAGGATGCAACGGGTATGCGACCGGCTGCTCTCGAGGCATCCCGAGATCGTGATCCGGCCGATCGACATGGCCCGTTTCGACGAAGAGGTCGAAGCCGTGCGCGAGATCTATCGCGACGCCTGGGAGAAGAACTGGGGGCATGTCCGCGTGAGCGACGAGGAGTTCGTGTTCATCGCGGCCGGCTTGAAGGAGGTTCTCGATCCGGATCTCTGCCTCATCGCGGAGGTCGGAGGACGGACGGCGGCAATCTCCGTGACCCTGCCCGACATGAATCAGGTCGTGAAGAAGATGAAGGGCCGGATCCTTCCCTTTGGATGGCGTCATCTGCTGCGGAAGAAGAAGATCATCGACCGCGTCCGGGTCTTCATGCTGGGCGTTTCCCCGGAGTTCCAGTCCCTTCCGTTGGGGGCTGCCCTCTATGCCCGTTCCTTTGAGGTCGGGGAATCGAAGGGGCTGGGGCAGGGAGAAGCGTCGCTGATCCTCGAGAACAACGTGCGGATGCGTGGCGCGCTCGAGAAGATGGGCGCGACGATCGAGAAGACCTACCGAAGCTACGAGATCGGGACTCGCCGAGACCCGACCCCACCAACGAACGAAGGAGAGAGGATCTGATGGATATCCAATGGCACGTCGTGACGGAGATCTCGGACGCGGCGCGCGAGGCTGCAGAGTCGCGAATCCTGAAACTGGCCGAAGGACAGAAGGACCTGATCCACGTGGTCATTCACGTCGAGGGCAGCAATCACCATCAGCACGGGGCGGGTGAAGCG
>DRKE01000002.1 GCA_011051925.1 Deltaproteobacteria bacterium | reverse complement strand
TGCCCGACCCCGAGGCAGTTCGAGGGACTCGAAAAAGGCCACGAGCTCGGAGATCGGAAGCGCCAGGAGCTCGGGAAGCGAACGATCCCCCACACGTACGTGACATGCCTCGATCCGGAGGCGCGCGCCCCGACAGTCGGGACAGGTCCGCTCGCCCTGGAAGCGCGCGAGCGCCGTGCGGATCCGGGCACCACCGCCTTCGAGGCGCCGCTCGAGATCTCCGATCACGCCATCGAAGGGCCGGCGGATGGTTCCGGTCTTCGGCTTCCGTCGCCTGCGTCCGACCCGCGTGGCCAGGGGAATCTCGAGGTCGAGCTGGAAGTCCGGATCGCCGAAGAGGATCTTCTTGCGCAAGGCCGCGGGCAGCTTCTTCCAGGGTGTGTCGAGCTCGAAGTCGTAATGCGTCGCGAGGGCGCCGAGCAACCTCCGGTAATAGCCCCGGGCCTCGTCGAGATCCCAGGGCTCGATCGCCCCTTCCGCGAGGGAGCGGTTCTGCGAGGGGACGATCCGTTCGGGATCGAAGACCGCTTGATGGCCGAGTCCGTGGCAGGTCGGGCAGGCGCCGAAGGGATTGTTGAAGGAGAAGAGCCGGGGTGAGATCTCGGGAAACGAGACGTCGCAGGTCGGACACGCGCCCGTTCGTGAAAGCCACCAGCTTTCGTTGCCGACGACGTCGATCAGGGCGAGATCGTCCGCCAGGCGCAAGGCCGTCCGGATCGACTCGGTCAACCGCTCGCGAACGCCGTCCTTCACGACCAGGCGATCGATCACGATCTCGATGTCGTGCCGTGCGCCGCGCGCGATCTCGATCTCCTCTGCGAGGTCATGGATCTGGCCATCGATCCGTGCGCGAACGAAACCGTCGCGGCGGAATCGATCGAGTTCCTTCTTGTGCTGGCCCTTTCGCCCGCGGACGATCGGCGCGAGGACCTGGATCCTCGATCCCTCGGGCAGGCCGAGGACGCGGTCGACCATCTCATCGAGCGTCTGGCTCGAGATGACGTTTCCGCATTGCCAGCACGAGGCGACACCCACTCGTGCGAAGAGCAGCCGGAGATAGTCCGCGATCTCCGTGATCGTCGACACGGTACTGCGGGGGCTTCGTCCGACGCTCTTCTGCTCGATCGCCACGGCCGGCGACAGGCCCTCGATCGAATCGACGTCGGGTCGTGCCAGCTGATCGAGGAATTGCCGGGCATAGGTCGAAAGGCTTTCGACATAACGCCGCTGTCCTTCGGCATAGAGCGTGTCGAAGGCGAGACTCGACTTTCCGGAGCCCGAAGGCCCGGTCACCACGACGAAACGATTGCGGGGAATGCGAAGATCGAAATTCGCGAGGTTGTGGGTACGGGCTCCGTGGATCGTGATCTCCTCGGGGTCCCCGTTTCCGCCGAGGCGGGCGATCGTTTCGAAATCCCGCGCCAGACGGAGCGGAACCCGCGCGGATCCGGACTCCCTCCCCTTCCCGTCCCGATCGCTCGATTTCCTTCGAAAGGCCGGGTCAGTCAATGGATCCGGGATGTCCCTGGCATCCACGAGGCCCGACGGCGAACCTTCCGGGTCCAACCCGGGGGGCCACGCTTCGAGGAGACGAAATCAACTCAACCCCCGAAAGACGACTTGCGGTCGATATAGGTCTGCTCCCGCAGGACGTCGAGCCACTTCTCGTACTCGATCTCCGTCTTCTGCTGGAAGACCCGACTGCGCAGCTGCGGTTCGGCCTCTTCGAACCCGATCCGCTTGAAGGGCCGCCGGTCGACGACTTCCAGCAGGTTGCAGCCGAAGGGCATCTCGATCGGCTGGCTGAGTTCTCCCGGCTTCATCTCGCGCACGGAATCCGACATCCAACGAGCCAGATCCTCGGCATGGATCCAGCCGAGTTCCCCCCCGGCCGAAGGATTCATGTCGGAGATCTCGCGTGCCGCCTCGCCGAAGTCGATCTTTCCGGCGGCGATTCGCGCTCGCATCTCACGTACGATCCGGCAGGCGGCTTCGGGGGAGTCGGCCCTGGGACCGTCTGCCCGAACCAGGATGTGGCGCAGGTAGATCTCTTCGCCGCCGTCGTGTTGTTTCCCGAAATTCTCCTCGTAGAGGGCGCGGACCTCCTCATCGCTGATCTGGACCCGGGAGCGGACCATGGCATTCACGACCTTGCTGCGCTCGATCTCCTGCCGGATCTTCGCGCGGTACTCGTCGACCGTCAGTCCATGGCTTTCAATGCTTCGGAGCAGCTGCTCGACGCTGAGATCGTTTTCCGAGGCGATGGCTGCGATGGCCGCATCGACCTCTTCGCGATCGGCTCCGAGCTCGAGGCGTTCGACGACCGAATTGAGCAGCTTCGCTTCGATCAGGCGTTCGAGGGCGTCCTTGCGGACCCGCGCGATCTCCGAGTCGGGCGCACCCGCTCGGCGCAGGCGTTCCTCGACGGGCGCGGCGAGTTCCATGACTTCCGATGCGAGCACGATCTCGTTGCCGACCTGGGCCGCGATCGCCTCGACCAGGCGTGCGTCCTGCGAGCTGCCGGCGGCGCGAGAAGCCGCGGTGGCGTCCTCGGCGTCGGCGGGACCGGCCACAAGGGGGATTCCCAGGAGGGCGGCCGCGGCCGCTGCAGCCATGACGGTGGAGACGGCCGGAAGGCCAGAGGGGGCGGGGAAGGCCGGGCGGGACGGATTGCGCAAGAGAGTCTGGACCTCCGGGGACCCGCGACTCCGGCCGCGCGTCAGGTGGGCATGGTAGCGACGCTCGCCGAACCCGTCTGGTTCGCGTTCCAGTCGATCCGGGGCGAGTTCCAGCGGGAGGGGTCGACGAGATCCGCGTCCAGGGTCGGAAGGGCCTCGACGAGTCGCGTCAGCATCGCGGGCTCGACCGACTCGCTCTGCCAGTCGGTGAGAAGGTCTGCCAGTTGATCGGCGGTCTCGCAGCCCAGCACGGGGTGAACGCCCGGCAGCTCCCGAACGAAGGCGAGATAAAGCGCTCGGGCGGGCACGCCGATTTTCGAGGCGAAGGCACGGATCATCCGGAGCGGTTCCGCGAGGCCGGCCAGGGAAGCGGGAAGCCGTTCGGGGTCGACATGGGCGAGCCCCTGGAGGAAGACGCTGCGGACATGGATGGTCCGGCCGAGTTCCCGGGCCCGGGGAAAGAAGCCCTGACGGTGCAGTCGCAGATCGAGCAGGCTCGAGGCGACCTGCAGGACTTCGATGTCGGGATCCTCGAGGGCCGCCCAGGCTTCTTCGGGGGTCGCGGCCGAGGCGCCGAGGGCACCGATCCGCCCGGCATCCCGTTCCGCCAGCAGACGGCGCCAGAGCCGGCCGCCGCAGGCGTGCCGATGGGGGAAGCGATGGAGCAGGAGAACCGGCAGGACATCGAGGCCCAGGGCCCGACGACTGGCGTCGAGACTCCGCGCGACCCGCTCCAGGGTTTCCGCGATCCCCAGGCCCGGCCTGTGCGCGTCGGGGTCGAGCTTCGTGATGACCCGCCAATCACGCGAATCTGCCATGGCGCGTCCGATTCGCGTTTCACTCTCGCCATAGGCGCGCGCGGTATCGATCGAGCCGATCCCCGCTTCCCGGGCCTTCGCGAGAATCGCTTCGAGTTCCTGCGCGTCGGGCATCCCGGCGCGGTTGGCGATGCCATAGGGCATCCCCCATTGCGCGCTGCCCAGGGTGAGACGCCGGGGATCCCGCGATCGCATTCCCTGCCAGGTCGAAAGATCCATCCCTACCACGTGGTCCATCCTCCATCGACAACCAGATTGTGTCCCGTGACGAAACTCGAGAGGGGTGAAAGCAGGAACGCGACCGGTCCTGCCAGTTCGGCGGGCTGGCCGATCCGTCCGAGGGGGACGCGGCATTCCAGTTCCCGGATGAACCCCGGTTCGCGCTGGATTTCTTCGGTCGGAAAGGGCCCGGGGCTCACGCAATTGACCCGGATCCCGTGTTCGGCCAGATGGCACGCGGCATAACGCGTGAACTGGATGACGCCGGCCTTGGCGGCACCATAGGCCGGTGGATTGTGGAAGGCCGGATGTCGTTCATAGGTATCGGGCTGGGGGGAGACGAGGCCATACATCGACGCCACGTTCACGATCGCGCCGCCCTGCCCGTCTGCCCGCATGCGCCTGGCCGCCGCTTCGGTGGCCATCATCAGGTCTTCGAGGGTGCCTTCGAGGGATTGCGCGACGGCCTTCCGGTCGAGCGTCAGCAGGAGCGAGCCGGGGCCGCTGCAGGCGTTGTTGACCCAGCCGTCGACGCGGCCAGCTTCCTTCTCGATCCGATCGAGCACCCGCTCGAGGTCGCCATCCTCGTGTTGGTCGGCGATTTCGGGAAGGACGACGCCCGGAAGATCCGCTGCCAGCCCGGCGGTCTCCTCGAGCGGCCCGCTCCGACGCCCGAAGGCGATCACCGTCGCGCCGGCCTCCGCCAGGGCGAGGGCGATGGCACGACCGAGATGGGTTCCCCCTCCGCTCACGCCGATGCCCGCCTCCGCGAGAGAAACGCCAAGACCGACCTTCGGAGAACTCATCCCTCCTCCAGCTTCTTCTGCGTGACGTGTCGGTTCATTCCGGTGATCTCGGGATGCGCATCCAGCCGCGCGACCATTTCCCGATAGGCGATCGTCCCCGCTTCGGAACCGAAGACCCGAAAGGCGCCCCGCGCCATTGCCAGGTCCTCATAGGTATCGACCGTCCAGCGCCAATCGGGGCGATCCGGCCAATCGGCGGGGGTCGGAACATCGACGTATCGCGCGCGTGGGGGCGCTGCGGGCCGGGAGAGCCAGCTCGTCACGTGGACGCGATGGTGGAACTGATCCTCCGGAATCTCGCGAGCCGCTCGTTCGAGGGCGGAGAGCCGGACGAGCTCGACGCCATATCCGAGGGGCAATCGCGGCGAATGTCCGGTCCGCCCCTCGAGCCCTCGGGAGACCCGCCCACACGCTCCGCTCTTCTGTTCCGTGTCGGTGGGGCGGGGATCGTAGGGGAGCCCGCCGCAGAGTCGGACGGCATCGGCCTCCTTGGACCCCGAGGAAGCGTCACGGGCGTCGAGCAGCGTGTCGATCAGACACGCGTCGAGAAAGGGATTGTCGGCGGTCACGCGAAGCATCCATTCCGCCCGGGACTCGGCACCGATCGCCAGGAAACGGGACAGCACGTCCGCGGGGTCTCCCCGATAGACCCGAAGCCCGAGCTCGAATCCCCAGGCTTCCGTGACGTCATCGGACGCATCCGAGCTCGTGGCGAGCCACCATTCGTCGACCCGTGCGGGTGCGATCCGGGCGGCGAGCCAGGCAAGCAGGGGTCGGCCGCCCAGGGGAGCGAGGATCTTGCCGGGCAGCCGCTCCGAACCCATTCGTGCCTGGATGACGCCGATCGTTCCCACC
>DRKE01000001.1 GCA_011051925.1 Deltaproteobacteria bacterium | reverse complement strand
TGCTCGGGCAGCGCCTCATCGTCCGCGACGCGGGTGAACCGGTCTTCGACCCGTACCGCCGATCCGTCTCTGGCTTCAAGCAGCATCGTAGACGCCCTCCTTGAAAGGTCCCTGCCCGACCCGTCGCCAGGTGTCGATGAAACGCTCGTCACCTTCACGCAAATCGAGATAGATCGAAACCAGCTTCTCCACGACGTCGACGACCTCGTCCGCGGAAAAACCGCGACCGAGGATCTTCCCGAGCGCCGCATCCTCCGTCGCCGAACCGCCGAGCTGGATCTGATAGTGCTCGACGCCCTTGCGATCGACACCCAGGATCCCGATATGACCGACGTGATGATGACCACAGGCATTGATGCAGCCCGAAACCTTGATCTGCAGATCGCCGACCTCGTCGAGCCGACGCTGATCCGCGAAGCGTTTCGAGATCTCCGTCGCGATCGGAATCGATCGCGCGTTCGCCAACGTACAGTAGTCGAGGCCCGGGCAGCAGATGATGTCCGAGAGCAACCCGACGTTGGCCGTCCCGAGTTCGGCGGCGAGCAATCGATCGTACACCTCGGATAGCCGCTCACGCTCCACGTGGGGCAGCACGAGGTTCTGGCCATGGGTCACGCGGATCTCGCCGAAGCTGGCTTCATCCGCGAGATCGGCCACGACATCCATCTGTTCCGCCGTCGCATCGCCGGGGGGAAGTCCGACGGGCTTGAGCGAGATGTTGACGATCGCGTATCCGGGCGCCTTGTGTGCCACCGTATTGTGCCGGACCCAGCTGGCAAATCCCGGATCCCGCGCCGCCCGGGCGTCGGTCGTCGGGCTCTCGGAATCCAGTGCGCGAAAGGCGGGAGGCTCGAAATGCGCGGCGATCCGATCCACCTCCTCCTTCGGTAGCTTGAGGGCGGAATCCCGGATCGCCTCCCACTCGGCTTCGACGAGGCGCGCGAACTCTTCGGCGCCCGTTTCGTGGAGCGTGACCTTGATGCGCGCCTTGTACTTGTTGTCGCGACGACCGAGCAGGTTGTAGGTCCGCAGGATCGCCTCCAGATAGGACAGCAGATCCTCCTTGGGAAGGAAGTCGCGGATCGTCCTTCCGATGAAGGGCGTCCTGCCGAGACCACCGCCCACGATCACCTCGAATCCGACGCCACCCGACGCATCCCGCTTCATCAGCAGACCGATGTCGTGGATCTTCACCGCCGCCCGATCGTGTTCGCTTCCCGTGATCGCAATCTTGAACTTGCGCGGCAGGAAGGAGAATTCCGGATGCAGTGTCGACCATTGCCGGACGATCTCGCACCAGACCCGGGGATCCTCGATCTCGTCGGCCGCCGCCCCCGCGAACGGATCCGACGTCGTGTTGCGAATGCAATTCCCGCTCGTCTGGATCGCGTGCATCTCGACCTCCGCCAGCTCCGCGAGAATGTCCGGGGTCTCCTCGAGGCGGGGCCAGTTGTACTGGATGTTCTGCCGGGTCGTGAAATGCCCGTAGCCCTTGTCGTAGCGCCGCGCGATATAGGCGAGCTTCCGCATCTGACGCGAATCGAGGGTGCCATAGGGAATCGCGACGCGGAGCATGTAGGCGTGGAGCTGGAGATAGAGACCGTTCATCAGGCGGAGCGGCCGGAACTGCTCCTCCGAGAGCTCACCGGAGAGACGACGAGCGACCTGGCGCCGGAACTGGGCCACGCGATCCTTCACCAGGGCGTGGTCGTACTCGTCATAGCGATACATCGGCATGCCCCCCACGAACGGCCTGCTTCCCGAGATCGGGCCGGACGGTCGGCCCGCAACATCGGATCCTCTCCCGGAACCGGGTCGGTCGGAGGCATCCGTCGACCTCCTCCACGTCGATCCGGTAGACGTCGATGACGCTCTGATGCGTCTCCGCATCGGCTTCCCCGAGTGCAAGCAGCTCCGCCGCGCGCTCGTCCCCGGCCGCGACCTCCGCGGCATCGAGTTCCAGAACCCATTCCACGGGGCGGACCGCGTCTGCGGACGCCCTCAGGAAAACGACGCGCCCATCCGAGAGACGACTCGCGATCACCACCTGTCCCATTTGACCGAAAATCCTTTCCCGACCCGAAAACCCGATTGGAACGATTGCATTCGCGACAGGACCCCGGAATCGGGATGCCTACCGAATCGTCCTGACGGGATGGTCGATCCGCGCCCGACCGGACACGAGAGCGTCATCCGTTCGAAAAGTCCTGCAAATCCAGGACTTTGAATCCAGGGCGCGATGAGGACGGAGCGTACTCGACCGATCCGGAATTGGCAAAATAAAGCCGATCCAAAAGGTCGGGATTCGGTTCGGCGTGATCCCGGACCCGCGCCCGCGCCGGGAGCCGCCTGGCTCGACTGCCCTGCCCGGAACCCGGTCGGGTCCCAGCCAGGCGATCCGCGAAAGCAAGGACGGCTGGAGAGCTTGACGGGGCCACGCGCGACGAGTACCTCGCCCGCGTGACGATCGTCCTGAAACCCACGGCCGACCTCCCCTCCGGCTCCTTCGTCCTGGCCAGCGCGTCGCCCCGCCGCGCCCGCCTGCTCGACGAGGCCGGCCTCTCCTTCCGCGTCGTGCCCTCCCGGGTCGAAGAAGAAGAGCGGCCCGGGGAGTCTGCCTCGGCTCTCGCCGACCGCCTCGCCCGCGAGAAAGCACTCGACGTGGCCGCACGGCTCGGCCCGGAGCCCGCCACACGGGTCCTGGGGGCCGATACGATCGTCGTCCTGGGCGACGAGGTCCTCGGCAAACCCCGCGACGAATCCCACGCGGTCGAATTGCTGTCGCGCCTGGCCGGAAATCGACATCGGGTCCTGACGGGCATCGCGGTCGGCTGGAGCGACGATCGCGGCGTGCTCTCCCGGGTCGTCACGACGGAGGTCACGATGCGAAAGGCCACCCGGCAGGAGCTCCTCGAATACGTCGCCCTCGGCGAGTCCCTCGACAAGGCCGGCGGGTATGCGCTGCAGGGCGCGGGCAGCCGCTTCGTCGTCGACGTCCGGGGCAGCCGTTCGAACGTGATCGGCCTGCCGCTCGAGGAAACCCTGCGACTGCTCGACGAGGCAGCGGGGCTCGAAGCCGACGCGAGCCCTGCTTCACGTCAGGAGGACCTCTCGCGATGATCTCCGATGACACGACCGGGGGCCCCCTGGCAGACGCGATCCTCGAAGAGGCCCGCGCCCGATACGAAGCGGTCCGCAATCGGATCGCGCGGGCGGCCGAGCGCGCCGGACGCGCTCCGCACGAGATCACCCTGGTCGGTGTCGCCAAACGCCAACCGATGGAACGCATCCTCGGCGCGATCGCCGCAGGTCTGCGGGTTCTCGGCGAAAGCTATGTCCAGGAGGCGCGTGAGATGCGGCCGCGGATCGAGTCCCGCCTGGCGAGCCAGCGCGAAACGTCCGGGGTCGAGCTCGAATGGCGGATGGTGGGTCGGCTCCAGCGGAACAAGGCCGGTCTCGCGGCACGCCTTTTCGATGCGGTCGAGAGCGTCGATCGCGCCGCCCTGGCCGACGTGCTCTCGCGCCGGGCGGAAGCCGAGGGACGGATCCTCGATACCTTGATCCAGGTCAGCCTCTGCGGTGAACCGCAGAAGGGGGGCTGCGAACCGGGGGATCTTCCCGAACTCGCCAGACGGGTCCACGATCTCCCCGGCCTGCGGCTGCGGGGCCTGATGACGATTCCCGCCGCTGGCGGGAACCCCGAGGCGTCCCGTCCGGTCTTCGCCCGGCTGCGAGCACTCGGCGAATCCCTCGCCGAACTGGATCCGGAACTCGCTCGTCCCGATCTTTCGATGGGGATGTCTGCGGATTTCGAGGTCGCCATCGAAGAGGGCGCTACGCTGGTCCGGGTGGGAACGGCCCTCTTCGGCGAACGACGGGCATCCCCTCCCGCGACCTGAAACGCGGCGGGAGGTCCTGCGCGGGGGCCGTCGGCCGGCCGCGTCGGGCGCGGGTCCCGACCCGCGCGGCGAATCCGGAAGGTGGAACGCGGGTCGGCGAGGAATCAGGGAGGAGGGATGATGGCCACGACGGTTCTCGGGAAGAGCAGGATCGGCTTCATCGGCTGCGGCGCGATGGCCCGGGCGCTGGCCGGCGGCCTGATCGACTCGGGGGTCTCCGCGGATCGGATCCTGGCCTCGGACCCCTTCGAATCGGCGCGCAAGGCCTTCGAAGAAGCGATCGGCGCGCCCACGACCGATCGGAATGACGAGGTG
Organism: Deltaproteobacteria bacterium; assembly: GCA_011051925.1. Classification (GTDB taxonomy): domain Bacteria; phylum Myxococcota_A; class UBA9160; order UBA9160; family UBA4427; genus UBA4427. The sequence continues at coordinate 3,701 of DRKE01000001.1, read as the reverse complement.
GTGGCCAGCGTCGACGCAGTCGTCCTCGCCGTCAAGCCCGGTGCGGTCCCGACGGTGCTCGCGAACCTCGACCCGGAGCAGGCGGCGCGTCCGCTCTGGATCTCGATTGCAGCGGGCGTGCCCCTCTCGAGACTCCGGGCTGCCCTCCCCTCCGAAGCACGGATCGTCCGGACGATGCCGAACACGCCCGCCCTGGTCGGCGCCGGCGCGACCGCCTATTTCCCGGGACCGGGCGTCGGCGACGCCGATCTCGGCCTCACGGCGGGGATCCTCGAAGCGACCGGATGGTGCTGGCGGGCACCCGACGAGGGGCTGCTCGACGCCGTGACGGGCCTGTCGGGAAGCGGACCGGCCTATGTGTTCCTCATCCTCGAGGCCCTGGCCGACGCGGGCGTCAAGGAGGGGCTGCCCAGGCAGGCGGCGCAGGAATTCGCCACGCGAACCGTGCTCGGGGCCGCGCGGCTGGCCCTCGAAACCGGCACCCACCCCGGGATCCTCAAGGATCAGGTGACCTCTCCTGGCGGGACGACGATCGCGGGCCTCGAACAGCTCGAAGCCCACGGCGTTCGGGCCGCCCTCTACGACGCCGTCCGAGCGGCGAGCGCCCGCTCTCGCGCGCTCCGGGACGACTAGACGCCATCTCGCCGACCCCGACCGAGCGGGCGCGTGCTTCTTCGGAATCCGGCGGGCGCGAGAGCGAGGCGCGACGTCGAAGACATCGCCGTCGCTGCCCCCAACCCTCAAGATTCCCGGGCACCTGGCCGATCTTCTGCCGGTGGGCGGTGTTCCATCCGCCCCGACCGGGAGATCGCCCACGATGCGCATGACGCCCCTCGATGTCCAGAGCCACCAGTTCGCCCACCGACTCCGCGGCTACGATCCCGACGAGGTCGACGCCTTCCTGCGGATCGTCTCCGAAGACTACGAGAGTCTCGTTCGCGAGGTCGACAGCCAGGCCGATCGGATCCGGCGTCTCGAAGCGCGGGTCGAGGAACTCTCGGCCCAGGAACACCTGCTCAAGGAAACGCTGATCAGCGCCCAGGCCATGACCGAGGAGCTGCGCCAGACGGCCGAACGGGAGGCCGAACTCCGACTGGCCGAGGTCGAGGTCCGTGCCGAGAAGATCCTCGATGCCTCGCATCGGCGGGCGGCCCGCCTCGCCCAGGATATCCGGGAGATGCGCGCTCTGCGGTCGAGGCTGGCGGAATCCTTCCGCAGTGCGGCGGAAACCCACCTCTCCCTGCTGGAAACCCTCGAATCCGACCCCGAGCAGGACCCCCTCGTCCAGGGTCTCGAAGAGGGCACCGTCGCCTACCTGAAAGGCGATGGCGGGCGGGAAAAGCGGCGGGCCGACGAGCGGCCGACGGCCTCACCGGCCACGGACGGTTCGAAGGCCGGTTGACGCCCACCCGGCCGATCCGGCCGCCTCCGCCCGTTGGCAGTCCCGGTCCGATGAGATATCAAAGGCGCCGTCCAGGACCTTCGTGAGGAAACGACGGCGATGCCGACCTACGAATACAAGTGTGAGAAATGCGGTCATGAATTCGAGCGCGAGCAGCGCATCACCGAAGATCCGATCAAGACCTGCCCCGAATGCAAGAGCCGGAAGGCCAAACGGCTGCTTTCGCCCTCCAATTTCATCCTGAAGGGGGGCGGCTGGTACGCCGACGGCTACGGCAGCAGCGGAGACAAGAAGTCCGAGGGGACCCCGAAGACGAGTGCCGAATCGGCTTCTTCGTCGTCCTCGGGCAACGGGTCGAAGAAGGCCAGCCCGGGAGATTCGTCCTCTTCCGCGAAGAAGAGCGGCTCGACCGACAAGGCCGCCTCCTGATGGGGGATCCCGGGCGGATCGAAACCACCGTGGTCGACGGTCTCGCCCTGGCCAACGAACTGCGCGACGCGATGTCCCGGGAGATCGCGTCCCTGGTGGCGGCGGGCCATCGCCCGCCCCATCTGACGGTGGTGCTCGTCGGCGACGATCCCGCCAGCCGCTCCTACATCAAGGGCAAGCAGCGGGCCTGCGCGCGGATCGGCGCGGACTCCTCCGAATACCTCCTGCCGGAATCGACGAGCGAGAAGGAACTCCTCGAGCTGCTCGACCGGCTGAATCACGACGATGCGATCGACGGCATCCTCGTCCAGCTCCCGCTCCCGAAACAGATCTCGCCCGAGGCCGTGGCGGAGGCGATCGATCCCGCCAAGGACGCCGATGCGCTGCATCCGCTGAATTTCGGGCGCCTCCTGCTGGGCAACGCGAAGCTCGTCTCCTGTACGCCCCTCGGCGTGATGGCCGTCCTCGACCACCATGAGATCGAGATCGCCGGTGCCCACGCGGTCGTCATCGGTCGCAGCAACATCGTCGGCAAGCCGGTCTCGATCCTGCTGCAACAGCGGAATGCGACGGTCACGATGTGTCATTCGCGCACCCGCGACCTGGCCGACCATTGCCGTTCGGCCGACATCCTCGTCGCCGCTGCCGGCAATCCGCGCATGGTGAAGGGGGACTGGATCCGGCCGGGTGCGGCGGTCATGGACGTCGGGGTGACCGAGGTCGAAGGACGACTGGTCGGCGACGTCGACTTCGAGGCCGCCCTGGGCGTCGCCGGCCTGATCACCCCGTCGCGCCGGGGCATCGGCCCGATGACGATCACGATGCTGCTGCGCAATACCCTCGAGGCCTACCGTGCCCGGAAGCTCGGATCCGCCGATCCCTCCCGCCGGGCCGGGCAGCCGACGTGACCGGCCTGCTCCGGACCCCCCTTCATCCCGCTCATGTCCGGCTGGGTGCCCGTCTCGTCCCCTTCGCCGGCTATGAGATGCCGGTCCAGTACTCTTCGATCCGGGAGGAACACGTCGCGGTCCGGGAGCGCGCGGGACTCTTCGACGTCTCCCACATGGGTCAGATCCATCTCTCGGGCCCCCGGGCCAACGACGCCCTCGAAGCGCTCGTGACCTGCGAGATCGCCTCCCTGGGCGTGGGTCGTGCGCGCTATGGACTGATCCTGAACGAGCGGGGCGGTTGCATCGACGACGTGATGGTCACGCGGGAGACGGAGGACCGGCTCTTCCTCTGCGTGAACGCGTCGAACGTCGCGAAGGTCCGAGCCTGGATCGAAGAGCACGTCGGTCCGGACGTCGACGTCGAGGACCGCAGCGCCGAAACCGCGCTGCTCGCCCTCCAGGGTCCGGCCGCCGCCGGCATCCTCCGTCGACTCGGCCCGACCGCGGAAGCCCTTCCGAAACGCTTTCGCGCGACACGACTCGTCGTGGCGGGCAGGGACGTGCTCGTCTCGGCCACGGGCTATACGGGCTCACCGGGTTTCGAACTCTATCTCGCCAGTGCAGACGCGGAAGCGCTTTTCGACGCGCTTCTCGAAGCCGGTGCGCCCGACGGCCTGTTGCCCGCCGGCCTCGGTGCCCGGGACACCCTCCGTCTCGAAGCGGCCCTGCCCCTCTATGGGCATGAACTCGACGAAACGACGACGCCCTTCGAGGCGGGTCTCGAACGCTTCGTCAAGCCCCTCGAGACGGGATTCATCGGCGCCCGGGCCCTCGGCGGAACGCCGGGCCGGGATCGCCGCCTCGTCGGCTTCGAATTGATCGACCGGGGCATCGCCCGCGCCGGTCATGAGATCGTCGAAGCCGATCGCGTGATCGGCCACGTCACGTCGGGCGCGCCCTCCCCGACCCTCGGAAAGTCG